>NZ_JBQHVO010000002.1:0-288627 GCF_052064465.1 Niallia sp. HCP3S3_B10
GCATCTCCCGTAGGAGTCGAGCGGACACCTCTCCAAACCAACTTATTATTTGCTTTCAAATAAATAAAACCTCATTTAATTTGGAGAACTAAACTTTTTCAGTGCCCTCCTCGCTGCGCTGCGGGGTCTCAGCCTTTCCTCTATTTCCCGCAGGAGTCGAGCGTCCTCCGCTCCATTTCACTTTCGTTTTTAAAGCTTTTTCTAAAATAAAACACGAACGTTTATGAGGAATAACTACATAATCATTTGTTTTTATTGCTAGCTGAAATGTTTATGTCCCAGCCTCATTAGGCATATACTTAGTTAATGGACAATATATTAATAGAAAGGATTACATGTCTAAACAGTTTGTTCTAGATTGATGTTCTAATATAAGATATAATAAAATCAAAAAGAAAGCTCTTACATTTAACTGACGCAACCAAAAAAAGTTTGAATAAACCGTTCTAGTTGGAAGTTTCCATACTAGTGGAAATGTTAGTAGAAAAGTAGGATTCTGTTTTGAGGAGGAAAAAGAATTGTCTTTAACACGTGTGCTTGTAGGAATATTTAAAAGTTTTGAGGAAACAAAGGAACAGCCTAAGGTTCCTGAATTAAAGACTCGTTATTATAAAAAAAGTCGTGATCGTTTGATGGAAATAATAAAAAATGTAGTAGAAAGAAAAATGTCGAATTGGGATTTAAAAAAAATCGATACGGATCGTGGTGAAATCGTATTAAGCAAAGGATCTAGTTTAATGATTATTACTGTTTATAAACTAGCAGGGATGCAATCAGCAATAGATATTTATTGTTCAAAGGAAGGAGCTTTAGGGGATTTCGGCTCCAGTTATAAATATATACAGCAATTTTTTAAAGCGCTTCATACGGAAATTCAGCCAGAAAAAGGGTAAGCATCTTACGAAAAAATCGTTAAGTTGAATAAGAATGGGAGTGTATGGAATGAAAATTGTTCTTACAGGGGCTAATCGGGGATTAGGGATTCACCTTGCTAAAACGGCTGTGGAAAGAGGACATACAGTACTTGCGGGGGTACGATCGGTTGTAGAAGATTCACCTATCAATCGATTGAAAAAACAATTTCCAGACAATGTGTATACATATTTTCTCGATGTTACAAATGAAGAGTCGATTGCAAAAGCAGCTGAACTAGCAGTAAAAGATGTTGATTCTATTGACGGCATTATTAATAACGCAGGAGTCCTCGCAGAACGGGGAAAGCCAATAGAAGAGCTCGATTTTAATCAGGTTCAGTTTACGATGGATGTCAATGTATTAGGACCTATGAGAATAATGAAACATTTCCTACCTCTTTTATATAAAGGGAAAAAACAGGCAGTTATTAATATCTCTTCAGAAGCCGGAAGTATTCATAATGCTTATGGCGGAGACTTTCCATATGGAATTTCGAAAGCAGCCCTAAATATGTTTACCGTTCAATTATCCAGCTATGTAAAAGATAAAGACATTGCTGTATATGCTGTTCATCCTGGCTGGATTAAAACAGATATGGGTGGGGACAACGCAACAGGCTATCCAGAAGAGTCAGCAAGTGGTATCCTTGATATTTTAGAAGGAAAAATAGACATAAATAGCAAGCTAGGATTTACTGATTTTACCGGGAAAGAAATGGAAATTTAATAGATGGGTAGGGGAAGAATCAGAATAATCTTGCATGGAGCAAAGATTTTCTGATTCTTTTTTGTATGAACAGGACAGCTTCCTAAAGGTGTTATTGACTAAAATGAAAAAGAAAAAATCCCCACTAATGGAAGTTACCTATTATAATAGAAATATTATTTATAATTTTCTGTTGATTTACAAGGAAGGAGTATTTGATGAATAACGAAGAATTATTAACGATGCAACAGTTAAATAAATCCCATAAGAATGATTTGCTTTCTTTAGCTACTATTGTTGGCTGGGATTATGACTTGGAAGAAATCCAAACTCTACTCGTTTCCGGAACTATGTTTGGTCACATAACGTTAGAGAAGAAAGTAGTATCCTGTGCTGCAATTATTCCTTATGGAGCTAAGCTAGCATCTATCGGCATGGTAATTGTTCACCCGAACTATCGAGGAAGAGGGCTAGCGAAAGTGTTGCTGATTCAGTGTATGAACCAATTGCCAAGAAATATGGCTCTTATGTTAATTGCGACAAAAGAAGGCAGACCTGTTTATGAAAAATTATCGTTTAAGGAATATAGCCATGTAACAAAGCTTCTTGGGAAAGGTAAGCAAATGAAGCTTGTATTAGATGGCTATACTATACATCAATTCGTGAAAACAGATTTAGAAGAAATGCTTGTATTAGACCAAGCAGCATTTGGAAGTTCAAGAGTGCTGTTTCTAGAGAACAGAATAAAACAGGCAAAAGATTCACTTGTACTAAAGGATAGAAAAGGAGTAATGGTTGGATATGCTCTTACTGTAAAAAAACCTAGTAATCTAGTTATCGGTCCTATTGTAGCACAAGATGATGAACAGGCAATTCTCCTTATTAAGACAATCATTGCAAACAATCAAGGAAGTATAAGAATAGATATAGTGGAAGGAAAAAACACCATAATGGAAGAGCTACAGAAGCTAGGATTTCAAATAGTAAATCGTCCTCCAGTAATGGTGAAAAATATCGAAGCATTCCCAAAAAGAAATAATTGCTTATATGCGATTGCAGCACAGGCTTATGGATAATCATAAAAGAATAAAAGATGAAAAGGAAGTAATGGTAGACGGAGAAAAGAGTTGATTTTCAGAAAGAGAAAATGATATTAGTCATTTTCTCTTTCTGTTTATATGTGCCATTATATCTGACTTTAAATAAATCCTTTCTTTGTTGCCTACTTTTAGAGGGTCTAAAATCCCTTTTTTAACACATTCGTGGATATATTGCCGAGTGCATCCTAATAGCTCGGTAACTTCTGAGGTAGAGATTAATTCCTGTTCTAAATACTTTCGTAGTTCCATATCATTTTCAAATCGAATCATGATAATCGTTCCAATCTTTTCATAATATTTTAATTAGTAGTATTATTCTATACCCAAAAATAAACTAACTAACCATTCCTACGCAAAATTTACATGTGCCTAATCTTCCTGTTTCTATCGCACTATTCTGTAGAATTCTCCGAATAATAGACAAGAATTTTGATGGTGTTGCTAACTGATAAAGTATATATTTTCCAAGTGGAAATAGATATAATGAAGAGAGGGATATTTAATGAAGAAAGCCAAAAAAATGGAGGCATATATGTTCAAAAATAAGTTAGGTAAGATAAGATCTGGTTGGATTATTTTGTTAGCTTTATTGGCTACAATGATAGCACAATTGATTCTTTCAGCCCCAGGTATGATTATAGCTGTCATTATTGAATCTCAAATTAATCCTGATATTTCTGATGAAATGATTGATCAGGTATTAGATGGTTCTCCCCTCTCTCTTTTGTCTCAGGGAATAGGGATGATCGGTGGTATCGCAATCTTGTTTCTTTTATGGAAGTTTGTTAATAAGAAGAGAATTTCAGAAATGGGTTTTAAAAAGTTTTCTCCAGATTTTTTCACTGGTTTAGCTCTTGGTGCAGTGTCTATCGTCGTTATATTTTTAATTCTATTATTCACAAAAAATATAGAGATGGCTAATTCAATTGGTTCGCCACATTTTTCTACTTACACAATAGCCTATCTTTTGTTTTTTATATTAGTAGGGTTTTCAGAGGAACTAACGTTTAGAGGCTATATAATGTCCACGCTTGCGGATAACGGTAACTCTAAAACTGTCGTATATATCATCTCAGCATTTATTTTTGGCATTGCACATATGTGGAATCCGAATGTCGCCATCCTCGGAATTGTTAATATTTTTCTAGTAGGGCTCTTGTTTGCCTATATGTATGATAAGACAAAAAGCCTATGGATGCCGATTGGCTATCATATAACGTGGAATTATTTCCAAGGAAATGTGTTTGGCTTCCCAGTTAGTGGAACGACTCCATATGGCCTTTACGGTATTGATGTTTCTATGGGAAATGATTGGTTAACAGGTGGTTCCTTTGGTCTAGAAGGAGGTATACTAGCTACTTTAATGATTGCTTGTGGCTACATTGTGACCAATTTATATACAAAGAAAAGATTAGCATAGTGTTCATTTAAATCTTATACGGAGAAAAAGTAATATTCTCATAGAATAATTGCCTAATTTACGTTATAATAAGTCGAGTTAAACCAATTATATAGCAAAATCCGTATATTACGGTGGAGGTTCTAGCTACCCTCTTTAAAAAACTAAGAAAAACAGGACTGCTTTCTTAGTAGTGCTGTTTTTTCTATATGAAGGAGATTTTGGAAATGAAAAACGAAAAAGCGGTTGTTGTATTTAGTGGTGGTCAAGATAGCACTACCTGTCTATTTTGGGCAATGAAAAACTTCAAAGAAGTAGTAGCTGTTACGTTTGACTACAATCAAAGACATATTACAGAAATTGAATGTGCGAAGAAGATTACAGAAGAGCTTGGCATTAAACATCATATTCTTGATATGTCATTGCTAAATCAGCTTGCGCCAAATGCTTTAACAAGAGATGATATCGCAGTTGAAGAAGGAAAAGATGGAGCATTGCCTTCCACCTTTGTTCCTGGACGAAACTTATTATTTATGTCATTTGCTGGTGTATTAGCTAGCCAAATACAAGCAAAGCATATTGTTACTGGCGTTTGTGAGACAGATTTTAGCGGATATCCAGACTGCCGTGACATTTTTATTAAATCATTGAATGTAACCTTAAACCTTTCAATGGACAATCAATTTGTCATTCATACTCCACTAATGTGGTTAAATAAAGCAGAAACATGGGGGCTTGCAGATGAGTTAGGTGCGTTCGAATTTGTTCGCGAAAAGACACTAACATGTTATAACGGAATGGTTGCAGATGGCTGTGGAGAATGTCCTGCTTGTAAGCTACGTAAAAAAGGCTTGGATGATTATTTAGCTGTTCGAAAGGGGGTATAAGAGA
Source organism: Niallia sp. HCP3S3_B10 (assembly GCF_052064465.1). Lineage (NCBI taxonomy): Bacteria > Bacillati > Bacillota > Bacilli > Caryophanales > Bacillaceae > Niallia > Niallia sp. HCP3S3_B10. The sequence goes on from NZ_JBQHVO010000002.1 coordinate 5,011, forward strand.
ATGCATGATTTTCGAATAGTTGATAGATTGCAAAAGTTTGGGGAGGATATTTCTTCTAAGCAATTAAAATATCATCATAAGCGCGTTATGGTTAGCAAAGAGTTTACCTTTGATGCATCACATCACTTGCATGCCTACGAAGGTAAATGCATGAATCTTCATGGACATACGTATAAGGTTGTTTTCGGTATTAGCGGATATTTAGATGACCGTGGATTGATGATTGATTTTGGTGATATTAAGAAGATATGGAAAAAGGAAATCGAAATTTATTTGGATCATCGTTATTTAAATGAAACACTTCCACCAATGAATACAACTGCAGAAAATATTGTTTATTGGATATTTGAAAAAATGGAAGAAGCATTGAAAAAGGATGAGATGAAACAAGCAAATAATGGGGCAAGAGTGGAATTTGTGCGTCTCTTTGAAACTCCTACTAGTTATGCAGAAATGAGAAGGGAGTGGATTGGAGAGTGAGTAAAGTACCTGTAATGGAGATATTCGGACCAACGATTCAAGGAGAAGGAATGGTCATTGGTCAAAAAACGATGTTTGTCAGAACGGCAGGTTGCGATTATTCCTGTGCTTGGTGTGATTCTGCTTTTACATGGGATGGAAGCGGGAAAGATCTAATTAAGCAAATGCAGGCTGAAGAAATATGGGATGAATTAGTTCGCTTAGGCGGCAATGGCTTCTCATTTGTAACACTGTCTGGAGGGAATCCTGCCCTATTGAAAAATCTTTCTTTTCTGGTAGATTTATTAAAAGAAAAAGGAATAAAAATCGGTCTTGAAACGCAGGGAAGTAAATGGCAGGATTGGTTTGTGGATATTGATGAGCTAACTATTTCACCTAAACCGCCTAGCTCGAAAATGAACACGGATTTTGACATATTAGATGCGATTATGCAAAGATTAAGAGATGCAAATCGAAGTAATTATATGAGTCTAAAGGTAGTTGTATTTTCAGACGAAGATTATGAATATGCGAAAAAGGTTCATCTACGTTATCCAGATGTTCCTTTTTTCCTGCAGGTTGGTAACGAAGATAATAAAACTATCGATAACGCGCAATTAGTACAGCAATTACTGACTAAATACGAGTGGCTGATTGATAAAACAATGCTTGATCATGAGTTCAAAAATGTAAAGGTACTTCCACAGCTACATACGTATATTTGGGGAAATAAGCGTGGAGTGTAGACAACCGGGAAGACATTTAGGAGGATTACGGAATGAGTAAAATGAATATTCCTCAAATAGAGGAAGCAATTCGCTTATTATTAGAAGCGGTTGGAGAGGATCCTAATAGAGAAGGATTATTGGATACTCCAAAACGTGTAGCAAAAATGTATGAAGAGGTTTTTTCGGGACTTACAATCGATCCAAAAGAATATTTTGAAACGATTTTTCATGAAGACCATGAAGAATTGGTATTAGTGAAGGATATTCCCTTTTACTCCATGTGTGAGCATCACTTAGTTCCTTTTTACGGAAAAGCACATGTAGCTTATATTCCTAAGGGAGGAAGAGTCGCTGGATTAAGCAAACTTGCAAGAGCAGTCGAGGCAGTTTCGAAACGTCCGCAGCTTCAAGAGAGAATTACGTCCACGATTGCAGATACAATGATGGAAACACTTGAACCACATGGAGTGATGGTTGTAGTGGAAGCAGAGCATATGTGTATGACCATGCGTGGGGTGAAAAAGCCTGGTGCTAGCACAGTTACTTCTGCTGTTCGTGGTGTTTTTCAAACAGATAGTGATAAGCGTGCAGAAGTTTTTGCGATGATAAAATAAAAGGGAAACTGCTATCAGATAGAGGGTATTATACCTTACTGATAGCAGTTGAACCATACGGAACCTTTAGGGACAGTGGGATATACTTTAAGCAAGCTTAAAATAGTTAAAAAAAGCAAAGCGCCATTTTTTTACAGGTGCTTTGCTTTTTTCATTTATGCCATATTCCCAGAAGTATCCACATCATTAGATTGATATTGCTTTGTATCTAATTCACCAAGTGTTTTACTTGTTACAACACCAGAAACCATGGATCCACTCACGTTTAAAGCAGTACGACCCATATCAATTAATGGTTCAACAGAGATTAATACCCCAGCTAAAGCAACTGGTAAGTTTAATGTAGAAAGAACGATCAATGTTGCAAATGTTGCTCCTCCGCCAACTCCAGCTACCCCAAAAGAACTGATCATAACAACAATAATTAAAGTTGCGATGAACGAAGGGGATAAAGGATTAATCCCTTGTGTCGGTGCAATCATAACTGCAAGCATTGCTGGATAGATTCCAGCACAGCCATTTTGCCCAATAGATACTCCAAAGGATGCAGAGAAGTTTGCAATAGATTCAGGTACACCTAGTTTATTTTTTTGTGCCTCAATGTTTAAGGGCATTGTCCCTGCACTAGTACGTGATGTAAAGGCAAAAGTAAGAACTGGCCAAACCTTTTTCACATATTGTTTTGGGCTTAGTCCCATAATAGCAAGAATGATTAAATGAATAATAAACATCGCAATTAACGCAACATATGAAGCAATAACAAATTTACCTAGCTTCACAATGGCATCAAAATTACTTCCTGCAACAGTCTTTGCCATTAATGCAAGGATTCCATATGGAGTTAATCGTAGCACTAATGTTACAATTCGCATGACAACTGTATGTATAGCCTCGACGATTTTTTGAAAAAATGCTGCCTGTTCCGGATTTTTTCTTTTAATACCAAGGAAAGCAACTCCAACAAATGCTGCGAATATAACCACTGCTATCGTAGATGTTGGTCTAGCACCTGTTAAATCTTGAAATGGGTTAGCAGGTAAAAAGCTAAGAATTTTTTGTGGCACTGTCGTGCTTTGGACCTCTCCTAAAGTTTCTTCTAGTTGCTGTCCACGAAGGATTTCTGCATCTCCAGTACTTACATCAATTGCTTTTAGGTCAAAGCCAGCTGTTGTGGCAATACCAATTCCTGCAGAAATAGCTGTTGTAATTAATAGTGTTCCAATTACAAGACCACTGATTTTTCTAAGATTAGCTGATTTTTCAATCTTTGTGAATGCTGCAATTATCGAAATAAAGACTAGCGGCATAACAATCATTTGTAATAGCTTTACATATCCGCTTCCGACTATAGCAAACCAATCATTTGTATTCGTGATTACCTCAGAAGTAGGATCATAAATCAATTGCAGGATAGCTCCGAATACAACCCCAAGTCCTAATCCTGTAAACACACGTTTAGAAAAGGAAATATGTTTCTTTTGCATGTAGAAAAGAACGCTAAGTAAAATAAGTAAGATGATAATGTTTAAAATAGTGAATAAGTTCAATGTAATCTCCTCCTTTAAATTTATTAATTCATATAGGTTAAATAGGAATTAAATAAAATCCTTTAAAAGACTACCATTATTTATCACATTTGTAAATAAAAATTTTGAGAAAGGAGGAATTATGATACTTAATATATGGTGCTTTTATTCTTGTTAATCAATTAGCAAATATGGTGAAGATAAAATACATGATGAATAGTGTTTGTTACAGAACTTTCTGTTAAAATAAAAAGCAAATAAGGCTATATGGGGGATTAGGATGTATACAATCGATTATCATTCTCCAATTGGAGTAATAGAAATAAGTGGAACGGAAAAGGCTGTTTCTTCTATCTTATTTTCGGAAAAAGAACTGGCAGAAAATCTGATTAATGCATCTACACCAAATGTATTAGTTACGTGCTCCAAGCAAATAGATGACTATTTTAAAGGGAAGCGCCGTGACTTTTCCTTCCCGATGGAAATAGGGGGGACACCTTTCCAAAAGCAAGTTTGGGACGCGTTAACGACTATTCCGTATGCTGGTACTGGATCCTATAAAGATATCGCCAACAACATAGGGAACGAAAAGGCCGTACGAGCAGTTGGAAGTGCAAATGGAAAAAATAAGCTATGTATTGTCATTCCTTGTCACCGAATTATAGGTGCAAATGGAACCCTAACTGGGTATGCTGGTGGCTTATGGAGAAAAGAATGGTTGCTTAGTCATGAGCAAAAATTTAAGCGAACAATCTAATAAGGAAAAGAAAAGAAGCAGAAAATCCTCCATTAATAAGAAGATTTTCTGCTTCTTTTTTAGAACTTAAAAAAGCTCTATAAGAGTACCAGCTCCACCTGCGCTGCGTACGATGATAACCACTGATGTTATCCAACCTAATGTATATTATATTTGAAAACGATTACAAAAGCAAATATTGTGAATGCCTGAGCGAATTATTCCGAATATTATTATTAATTAGGATAATATTCCCATTTGATATAAGGGAGGGAAAAGGGCTGTTTTGAAGTATTTTTCACCTATAATATTTAGCATAAATTATTGGTAATAGAAAATCCTATAGGAAAAAAGGAGGTACTATATGGAAGAGCAAAAAGGAACGAATCTATCCAACTATGATAGCGTAACAGACAGAGTTATTGCTGAAGATTCAGACGTGCTTAGTGTATCGATTAAAACAAATCTTGACCCTAAAAATGTGCTGAAAGACAACCCTTATTTTGATAAATCGAAAACCTACAGCGAAGAAGAATTGGAAAAGTTAAAGAAATTTTTTGGAGGGTAGGAACAATTATTCCATAGAAGGAATGGAAAGACGCATAAAACGAAACTCCTTATGTAGATCATCTCTGATTTGTTTCATACAAGTCAGCTACGGAGGAGTTTTTTTATTTTCAAGAAAAAGATTAGTTATCCTTAAGTTTCTTTTCTTGCTTTTTTATACAGAAAGTGATTAAATGTATATACTTGTTTTTTATACTATACGGTATAAAAAACAGATGGATTAGATTATTAATAAGAAGTAATTCTTATGATTTATTATTAATAGAAACTATTGTGAAATCGTTATATATATATAGCTAGTACAGAAAATGAGAAAGGAGCGCTTTAAAGATGGGGATTGTAGTTGTAGAAATTTGTGACGGAAGCCTGATTACGGAAATAGATTTAGAAAAAATAATAGAATCAAAATATCCAGAAGTGGCAGTGATTGAAAGCAGCTGTCTTTCATTTTGTGGCATGTGTGCGAAACGGCCATATGCCATTGTAAACGGAAAAAGAATTTTTGCGAAAACCACAGAAGAATGCCTCCAATTAATTATGAAGCAAATTGAAGCTGAATTAGCTATTTTTGCATAATATCTTAAAAAGGGAAGTCTTTAAGCATATAGTGCTTAAGACTTCCCTTTTCTATTTTCCTTATTTTAAGAAACAAACTGCACTAAAAATTTACAGTGGTTATCTCCTTCAGTACGGCAACATGTTCTGCTTACTGTATTTGTTCCTAGCACATTTTTTAGCATTTCTGTCTCACAGCGACAAGCTACTTTAAACTCCTTTGCTACTTCTAAGATAGGACAATTGTATTCTGTTATTTCAAAAGTATGGTCGTCCACTTTCGATAAATCTGCCATATATCCTTTTTCATTTTGAATCTCAACCATTTCCTGCATTTTCTCAGAAGGAGTCTTGTCACTCATCCGAGAGATATATTCATTTGTAAGCCGTTCTTCCCGTTTATTAAATAGCTGCTGAACAGAATCATCACCATACAGCTCTTTCACATCATTCAATAAATCTATACTAATTCCTTCATAGCTTTTCGGGAAAAAATACTCTGCCCTTTCTGCCAGAGTATAGCTTTGAATAGGACGTCCCATTGGCTGTTTTATTAGTTCTGATTGAATCAATCCATCTTTTTCTAAAATTGTTAAGTGCTTTCGCACGGCCATATGTGTAATTTGCAAACGATCTGTAAACTCATTTACCGTTAAAGCTCCTTCTTTTTTTAGGAAATGAAGGATTTTATCTTTTGTAGTTTTTTGTTTAGTGGTCATCATAAACCTCCATTCTATACATTGGAGAGAAAATATAAGTAAATTAAAATGTAGTAAAATTTATTATACCAGATAGTATAAAATGTTGAAAGCAGTTAATGTGTACAAAGTCTGTAAAGATATATTTACAAAATTCAGAAGTAAAAAGGATTGCATTTTTTCTTACCTTGGTTTATTGTTTAATTATACTTTTTAAACCGTTAAGTATAAAAATAAAAATATTGGAGGAATTACAAATGACTACATATTCATTACCAGCTTTATCTTACGAATTTAACGCTTTAGAGCCACATATCGATCAACAAACAATGGAAATCCATTACGGAAAACATCATCAAACATATGTCAATAATTTAAATGCCGCACTTGAAGGGCAGGAAGCATTACAAGCAAAATCATTAGAGGAACTATTAAGTAATCTTGATGAAGTCCCAGAACAAATTAGAACAGCGGTTAGAAATAATGGTGGAGGTCATTTAAATCATTCTTTATTTTGGGAAGTAATTGCTCCTGCTACAGGAGAAAATGCTCCTTCTGGTGAACTAGCAGAAGCAATCACTAAAGCATTTGGAAGCATTGATGCATTTAAACAGCAGTTTACTGCAGCAGCTACAACTAGATTTGGATCTGGTTGGGCATGGCTTGTTGTTGACAAAGAAGGTAACTTGAAAGTAACAAGCACACCAAATCAAGATAATCCAATTATGGATGGAGAACGTGCAATCCTAGGTTTAGATGTTTGGGAGCATGCATATTACTTAAATTATCAAAACAGAAGACCTGAATACATTTCCAATTTCTTCTCTATTATTAATTGGAGTGTAGTTGCTCGGAAATTTGCTAATAATAACGAATAAGATAACGAAGATTAAGTGTTTCATGCTTATCTTTAAGCTTGGAGGATAATATGAAGCTTGTAGGAATTTCCGGCTCATTAGTGGGTGCAAAAACTTCCAAAGCAGTAAATGAAGTTTTAGTTGCAGCTAAGTCGCTTGATCCAGCCGTTCAAGTGGAGTTGATTGATTTAAGAGAGTATGAGATTGAATTTGTTAACGGTGCTCCACTTAGCTATTATAATGATGATACGATTAAAGTAGTAAACACTATATTAGCAGCAGATGCTCTTGTTATAGGAACGCCTGTATATCAAGCTTCCATAACAGGCGTATTAAAGAATCTTTTTGATCATCTACCAGTAGATGCGTTTAAATCAAAAGTGACAGGAATGGTTATCACAGGCGGTACAGATAAACATTTTCTTGTGATGGAATACCAATTAAAGCCAATTCTTACGTATTTCAAAAGTTTGGTTACCGTACAAAATGTTTTTGTGCATAATGATTATTTTGATGATGAAAACGAAATAACAGATGATGATGTTAAAAAGCGAATGGCTAAATTAGCGGAGGAAATTGTTTATTTAAAGCGCTAGTTTAAGCTTATCTATATGACCACATGACAGATCTGCTATATATTAGTAGGTCTGTTTTTTATTATTTAAAAGGGTTCTTGCTTGTTTTAGCTCCACTAAATTATGGAACAGGTACTTGACATCTAATCTTATTTCTTTCAATGTATAAAGTAATAACGAACGATAGGTGAATACGATGGAAATTAAAACTTTATTAATTGCACCATATCCTGCATTGGAGCATGTAATGGAAGAATGTATAAAAATTGATCATGAACTTAATATGCATATTGAATTGGCGAATCTACAGGAGGCAATTCCAATTGCAAAAGAGGCGGAAAAGCAAGGAATTGAGATAATAATAAGCCGTGGGGGAACGGCACAATTAATAGAGCAAGAAGTGAATATTCCAGTTGTTGATATACATGTTTCTGGCTATGATATGCTACGCGTACTGACCTTGGCAAATGATTATCCAGGAAAAAAAGCAATTGTTGGGTTCTCTAACATTACCATTGGAGCTAAAGCAATAACAGATTTGTTAGAAATTCCAATTGAGGTATTTACGATTGAGGATGCAAAAGAAGTTGAACCATTGGTGAATCAATTGAAAATAGATGGCTATCAATTAATCATTGGGGACGTTATTACACGGGATGCAGCAGCTAAGTATAATCTAGAAGGGATACTGATACAATCAGGAAGAGAAGCTATATTTGAAGCCATTAAAGAAGTTAAGAGCATTTACCGAATGCTGAGAAAGCAACGTTTGCAAATGACTATTATGCAAACCGCCATAGAGAGACAATTATTGGATGTTATTGTAGTGAATGGTGAAGGGACTATTGTCTATGAAAACTGGGCAATATTCGATCGTACGCAAGTTCCAATAAAAAAATTGATAAATGTGATACATAAAAAAAAATATATTCAAGAAGAACTAGATATAATAGAGACGAATCAGCATAAAAGAATAAAACAGATGATTGTTCCAATAAATTTTGAGGGAGAGAATCATTATTTGTTTGCATTCTCTTTATTAGATGAATTAGTGCCGGAAAATCCTTTGCATATTATAGATGTCCAAACTCAACCGGTGATTATCTCTAAAAGTGAGAAGATGAAGAGATGTATCGATAAGATAGATAGTAATCTTAATAATAATTATTGGATACTAATAGGGAAATCGGGCACTGGAAAAAAACAAATTTCAAAACTTATTCATTACAAAAAAAATAGGGGGATTGGTTTTTTAGGAATCCTATCTGCAGCTGCATTCCTTACGATGAAAAATCAAATAGACTCGGATATAAAATCGATATATTTTAATGAAATCGAAATGTTAAATGCTAGCGAGTTAAGATTATTTATTGGAAAAGTAAAGAAGTTACATGCTTTGGGGATAACAGTGATTATTGCAATAGATACGATAGACACTGAAATATATCACTCTCTTTCTTATACTGTTTTCATACGTATTGATTTACCAGCATTGTCTGAGCGGAAAGAGGATATAAGGCCATTAGTAGCATTTTTTTTAGCTGCTTTTCATGCGGAATTTGGAACTTCAGCAATTAAAATAAAGGAAGATGCTATGGAGATATTGGAATCCTATACCTGGCCAGGCAATGTGGAAGAATTATATATTCTTATTCGTGATGCTGTAAAGGAAGAGAAGGGGTTCGTAATCGGGAAGAGGTTAATTCAACTGCTTTTAGGGGATAGGTTAAATAAATTAGAAAGTAAAGATAATGAATTTTTACAAGGTACTTTAGTAGAAATTGAAAAAAGAATTATTGATACAGTCATGGAAGAAGAGCAATATAATCAAACAAAAGTTGCAGAAAGACTAGGGATAAATCGAACGACTCTATGGAGAAAGCTGAAACAATAAATTTTCAGCTTTTTTTTGTTCTTAGTGTTTAATTTTGCAACGTTTTATACTATTTTCATTGTGTTAATAAATGAAAGCAATTACAATTACTATTGTAAACGATTACTTATTGTTTTAAATTGAAACATACTAAAAGGAGTGTTAAAATTATGAAGATAAAAGAAACGTTGGATCGGATTCCTGGAGGGATGATGGTAGTTCCGTTGCTAATTGCAGCACTGTTAAATACATTCACTCCCAATCTTCTAAGAATTGGAAATTTTACAGAGGCTTTATTTGTTAATGGGGCACCTACTTTAATTGCATTATTTCTTTTATGTACTGGAGCACAAATCAATGTAAAATCTTTTGGAGTTTCTGTTGGGAAAGGGGCAACTTTATTACTAACAAAATGGGTAGTTGGTGCCGTCTTTGGATTATTAGCGTATCTATTTGCTGGAGATAATGGTCTTTGGTTAGGTTTAGCACCTATTGCAGTTATTGCCGCAATGACAAATAGTAATGGTGGATTATTTGTTGCATTAGTTGGTCAGTACGGCAGTAAAGAAGACCGAGCAGCTTATTCACTTTTAGCTCTTAATGATGGACCTTTTTTAACAATGGTTGCTTTATCAATCTTTGGTGCGATGGGATTTGTTGATGGATTGTTTTCTGTTACTTCCTTTATTTCCGTGCTTCTTCCTATTGTTGTCGGGATGGTGTTAGGGAATTTAGATGATAAAATCAGAGAATTTTTAGATAGCGGAAGTTCTATGTTAATTCCATTCTTTGCTTTTGCTCTTGGAATGGGGATTAATTTCTCTGCCATTATAGAAGGTGGTTTAGCAGGAATCATTCTAGGATTATTAACTGTTTTTGTAACAGGAACAGCTGGTTATTATGTATTTAAACTTCTAAAATGGAATCCAATTGTTGGAGCCGCGGAAGGTTCAACAGCTGGAAATGCGGTGGCAACTCCGGCAGTAATAGCAGCTGCAAATGTCAGCTTCGCATCAGTGGTGGATATTGCAACAGTTCAGGTTGCTGCTTCTGTGGTGACCACAGCAATACTACTTCCAATCTATGTAGGATTCTTAGTGAAAAGATTAGAAAAAAAAGGATATAAATTTGAGGAACAAGGTATCAAAATGTAAGGTAAGGATGTGTTCGACTTGAGAAATAAAATGGGCATTATTTCAGATGATTTAACAGGCGCTAATGATTCAGGTGTTCAACTGGCGATGAAAGATTTGTCAACTACTGTAGTGTTTGATGTTAAAAATTCGTCTGAAAACGCAGATTCTGATGTTCTTATATTAGATACGGATAGCAGAGCAAAAAACGAAGAAGAAGCATATCAGTCTGTAGTAGAGGCTGCTACATTTCTAAAAAAAAGAGGGTATCAACATATATATAAGAAAGTTGATTCCACGCTAAGAGGGAACATAGAAGCTGAACTTACAGCGATAGAAGCTGTTTATGAGCCAGAGGTCATTGTTATTGCTCCAGCCTATCCCAAAATGGGACGTCAAACCATCAATGGGCATCATTTTGTAGGCGGTGTCATCATAACAGAAACTGAATTTTCAAACGATCCGAAGACACCAGTGGAAGAATCCTATCTACTAAAGCTCTTAAATCCAACAAATAATAGGAAAATTAAACTATTAAATAAGGAAATTTGGCATAAATCTAAGGAAGAGATAGATAGCATCATACGCTCTTCGATAGAGGAAGGTAATAAATGGTTTGTTTGTGATGCGGAAACAGAAGAGGATCTTTTCCATATCACAGAACTGTTTGTAAGGATAAATAAATCAATCGTATGGGCAGGATCAGCTGGACTAATTGAGTATTTGCCAGAAATATTAAACCTAAATTCTGCTTCTGTAAAAGATACAGAAGAAATGGAAATTAATCATACACTTATTGTTTCAGGAAGTTTATCTCAAGTAACCAAAAAGCAATTATGCAAGGTTGAGAGTTTTACAAATTCCTATTTTCTGAAAATTAATCCAGTTGATTTAGTTAATCAAATATATAGATTGGATGAGCTTGCGAATAAAGTTGAGCAACATGAGGGCTGTAAACATTTTGTGCTTTATGTGGAAGCTGATGATACTAACAGAACGAGTGCGGTAGAAGCTGGTAAGAAGCTTTGTTTAAGTAAAACTGATGTAAGTGAGGCAATATCGAACGGTTTGGGGATTATTGCAAACCATTTATTAAAGGCTTTTCCTACTATCAAAGGTTTAGTGTTAACAGGTGGAGATACAGCCAAGGCAGTATGTCGAGCACTAGGTGTTACGGAAATGGAATTGTATTTGGAGATTGAGGCAGGACTTCCCTTTGGTAAAATTAGAACAGAGATTAATAGTTATTGGGCGGTTACTAAGGCTGGTGGATTTGGGGCAGAAGAATCATTAATAAAAGCATTAGAATTTATGATTAACAAAAGAAGGGTGATAGTATGAGTAAATTAAAACCAATAGTAGGTATAACAATGGGAGATGCAGCAGGTGTTGGTCCAGAGATTATTCTAAAGAGTCTCGGTAAAGAGGAAATGTATGATATTAGCCGACCTTTAGTAATTGGTGATAGTAAAATTTTAGAAAGAGCAAAACAGTTTGTAAATAGCGAGTTGATAATAAAGAATATATCTGTAGAAGACATTGCAGAAGTATCTTATCATTATGGTACAGTTTATTGTTTAAATCTAAATTTATTGGATGAAACGCTTCCTATTGGTACAGTATCTCCAGAAGCAGGGAATGCAGCATTTCAATATCTTGCTAAAGCAATTGAGCTTGCAAAAGAAGAGAAAATTCACGCCATTTGCACGGCACCTTTAAATAAAGAGGCATTGCATAAAGGTGGACATAAATATCCAGGTCATACAGAAATTTTAGCTGATCTTACTGGAACACAAGATTTCTCTATGATGCTTTCTGCACCTAACCTAAAAGTTATTCATGTAACAACACATGTTGGGATTATTGATGCAGTAAAAATGATAAATCCAGAACGTGTTTATCATGTTATTAAACTCGCACATGATACGTTGCAAAAAGCAGGAATTGAAAACCCTAAAATTGCAGTATGTGGTATAAATCCGCATGCTGGTGAAAATGGATTATTTGGTTATGGAGAAGAAGAAGAGAAAGTAATCCCTGGTGTAGAGAAGGCACAAAGTGAGGGCATAGAAGCAGTTGGCCCACTTCCAGCAGATACATTATTTTTCCGAGCAGTTCGCGGAGATTTTGATATTGTTGTAGCAATGTATCATGACCAAGGACATGGTCCAGTGAAAGTATTGGGATTAGACGCAGGAGTAAATATTACGGTTGGTTTGCCAATTATTCGAACAAGTGTGGACCACGGGACAGCATTTGACATTGCAGGTAAGGGGATTGCGGATGAAAAAAGCTTAATGGAAGCAATGCGTCAGGCTGTTGAATTAGCTCCTAAGTTGTGATCAAAGTAGTCTCTATAATCTGGTAAAGAAGATGTAGATAGTCAAGTTTTTTTGAGATAAATAAATTTGGCCTCACACTCTAATGAGTGGAGGCTTTTTCTTTACGTCGATATTCAAAAGGAGTATAGTTTGTCTCTTTTTTAAACAGTTTAGTAAAGTAAGAGTAATTCCCATAACCAACTTTATCGGAGATGATATGAACTGGCAAGGTTGTTTGAATGAGTAACGTCTTAGCGAGTTCTACTCTTTTTTTAATGATATAGTTGACAAGAGAGAGGCCCTTTTCTTTCTTGAAAATTCTTGCAATATAATCTGGACTTAAGTACACAATTTTTGCAATGCTATCTCTTGTGATATTTTCATGATAATGTGCATCAATATAATCGCAAATGGTATTTACAACAGATTTCTGTGAATGAATAAAGTCTAAATAATGGAGTGAAGTATCTGCTAAATAGGTAATATAAATCATCATATCATCAATGGAACGTAATGATTGAGTCTGTAGTAGGTTATTCGTATTTCCATCAAATAATTTGTGAGCGAGCACTTCCTGCTTTTTTAAATGAGTAAACAATAATTGAGTGATGTCTAATCGGAAATTGTGTAATACATTAAGGTTAAGATTATTGGTATCTTTTAAGTAAATTAAATATTGTTCACATTTATTTAGAAACATTTGTTTATTACCGTTTTGAAGATGTTTTTCCCAAATGTCCAAATTAGGTTCTGTATACGGATTTGTTTTCTTTTCATAAGATTGAAAAAACTGAACTGTGTTTCTAAAATCAATCATATCCTCGCTTTTTTGTTGTAGTTGTTTTACTGCTTTGTGAAGTTTTTCTAAAGGTGTAGAAAAACAAAAACTAAAGCGAGTATCTATTAACAAATCATTTCGCAGAGTCTGGATTAAGTTCTGGCATAATGCAATGAATGACTGATAATCGAAATGCTCCTTGGAATTTTTTATAAGAAGTACATATTTTTCTTTATTAATATCTAATCCAACAATACTTTCCAAAGAAAAAGGGGTTTCCTTAAAGGATTCTTCTAAATGGACGTTTAATTTTAAGACCAAGTTTTCATCTATTTCTAAAATAGGAGGTATTTTCTCTTTTAACGAAATCTTATATGGAAATATGTTTAATAGAATTGGCAAAAAGCAGTCATCTGGGGAATAACTTAAATGATTTTTTAGTAATTGTTCTTCCAGTTCTGCTTTAAGCCATTTTGGATTACTTAAATAGGAACTCCAAAAATGATCCACTAGTTTTTGTTTATTTTGTTGCCAATACTGGCCAACTTGGATAGCCTCTTCGCTTTGCTGCCTTATTTTTATTTTTTTTATCGCTTTCAAAATACTAAACTCTAATTTATCGATTTCTATTGGCTTTAAATAGTATTCAAAGCTCTGAAGTTCAATGGCCTTTTGGGCATAATGAAAATCAGCAAAATTTGTTAAAAAAATTGTTTGTATCGAATATCCTTCTTGTCGGACCCATGCTAATAATTCAAGACCGCTACCGTATGGCATTTCTATATCTGAAATAAGCAAGTGGATGTTCTCATTAATAAAGATATTCTTTGCTTGGCGAATATTATGAGCAGTATAAACTTGTTCAATCCCTAGAGTTCCCCAGTTAACTTTTTCCTTCAATAACTTAACGAGAAATCGATCATCATCTACTATTAAGACATTCATTTTTTATTCCTCCAGTAATTGTTTTGGTATAACTAATTGAACAAAAGCTCCATCATTTATTCCATTTGAAAAGGATATAGAAAAGCTATTTCCATAAAACATTTGAAGTCTTTGGATGACATTATTTATTCCGATTTGTTTTCCATTAACTTCTGATAGGGGTAGTTGATTTTGAAGTTTGTTCAGTATATCTAATGGATAACCAGGCCCATTATCTTTTATGGTAATGTTCAATTTTTGTTCGTCTTTTGCAGGGGTAATACTTAGTGAAATGATTAGAGTTTCCTCATAATTTATATCAGAAAATCCATACTTGATACTATTTTCAATAAAAGTTTGCAGAATCAACGGAGGTATTTGCATCTCCTCTATGTTTAGTTGAATGGATGTTTCATAATGAAAAGTAGGACCATGTAATAATTGTTGAATAGAAAGATAATCGCTAATATGATCAAGCTCTTTTTTTAACGAAACAAGGTGATCATTTGTTTGAAAAAGGTATCGAAAGTAACGGGATGTCGCAATAGACATTTTCTTGATTTCGGCAAACATATGCAGTTCTGCCATACTATGAATACTTGATAAACAATTGATATAGAAATGTGGTTTAATCTGTAATCGTAAAAAATCCATCTCTATTCTTTTCTTTTCCAGCTCTTGCTCATAAATATTAATTTTTAATTTTTTTATTTCTTGCATTAGGTTCTTGAATTGTGTATTAGCCTGCTCTAGTTCGATAATGCTGTTGCTTTCAAAATTAATCGTACCGTTACTATTGTTTAGCTCAGATAGATTTTTAGAAAACTTTTGAATAGGAAAGATTAAACGATTTTTTATATAGAGAAAAATAAAAAATAAGATAATGCTAATAACGATAGTTGCAAGAATTAAGAGGACTTGTGTGATAACTACATGTTTAAAGGCACCGAAATGATCTACGTTTATTTGTAAGCTAAACGGCAGTAGTATATTCTTTTCTTCAAATAGTAACTTGCTTGTAAAAAAGGGAGAGGATGCCGCTTCATCTTTTGCCATTTGTTGATCAGTTGTTATTATCGTTTTTCCCTCTTGTTTCATGACGATGGAACCATTACTCCCTAAGTTAAAGCCATTTAAAGGTTTTAATAGATCTTCTGCAGACACTAAACAAACGAAAATTCGATTATCATAGCTTAATAGATGATAAAAATAAAAAGTTTCGTTTATTTTTATCGTTTTCCATGTACTAAATATTTCATATGTATGTAGCGCATCATTTTTAGAGAAAAAGTAATTCTTTGCTTGTAGATAATCTTGATAAGGTAGTTCTATAGGTGAAGCGTTAGAAAAAAACGATTCTTTTTTGAGACCAAGAAAGAACTGAAACTCTTTTCCAATCGAGTATTGAAAGTCATTTACTCTTGTTCGAAAATTACTTAAATTTTGTGGGAAAACGTCCATATCCATATTCTCTTCCATTTCTTCAATTATTGGTTCGTGTACTACTGTCCAAATCATAAAGTGGTCTATCGCGTTTAAATTGGAGCGAACATTTTCTATATAAAATTTGACGGAATTCGTAATGGTATCAATGCTTTGTTTCCTTGTAATAGAGATTGTTAACATACTAATAAACATGTTTATTAGTAAGATAATTACCATAATGATTAAAAGTACTTTTAAATAGTAATTTATAGAGCGGGATGGGTTCTTATCAATGGAACGTATCATTTACTCATCTCCAATGCTTATTTTCATTATATAAACGTAATACACTTTTTCTAGCAATATTCCGTTTTGAAAAAGGAAAATAACTGAAATACAACGGAATACTGCTATTTCTTAGTGTGGAATAGAGAAATAAGAAGAAAATCTGTCCTAATTAGTATTATTTCAGGTCGGATTAGCTCTATTTTTATTGAATGCGCTTTCATATAATGATTATAACAAATAAAGGAGGTGGTAGAGTTGAAAAGTACGATTGCTGTGGAAAAAAACACGCAAATCACACCTGATTTTCCAAATAAGAGAAATTATTTAAAGCGGATGAAAAAAAGTCTTCCATTATATGTATTACTTCTGCCCACTCTCATTCTATTAATTTGTTTTACGTATATCCCTATGTATGGAATTATCATGGCGTTCAAGGATTATTCTCCTGCACTCGGGATTTGGAATAGCCCGTGGGTAGGAATGAAGCATTTTATACAGTACTTTCATTCCTATCAATTTGGTTTAACGCTAAAAAACACATTATATATTAGTTTGTATAGTCTTTTTGTAGGGTTTCCACTTCCGATTGCATTAGCTATTCTCTGTAACCAAATGCGGATTGGAATGTTTAAAAAATTCTTTCAAGTTACCACTTACTTGCCTCATTTTATTTCAACGATGGTAATGTGTGGTATGATATTAATTTTTCTATCACCGAGCACTGGGCTTATAGCCAATATTTTATCTATATTTGGGATGGAAATGCCGAATCTTCTATCTAAACCGACACTTTTCAGTAGTGTATATGTATGGAGTGATGTATGGCAGCATTTAGGATGGGATAGTATTATTTTTCTGGCAGCATTGTCAGCTATTGATCCTACCTATTACGAGGCTGCAACGATGGATGGTGCAAGCCGCCTACAGAAAATTATCCATATAGACTTACCACTTATTATGCCTACGGCTATGATTTTATTAATCTTGCGTGCTGGAAGTCTTTTAAGTGTAGGTTTTGAAAAAGTTTTATTATTACAAAATCCATTGAATTTAACTGGAAGTGAGGTTATTTCAACCTATGTTTATAAGGTAGGGATGCAAAACTTTCAATATAGCTTATCAACTGCGATTGGTTTATTTAATACCGTAGTAAATGTTATCATTTTACTTCTTGTAAATTGGCTATCCAAGAAACTAACAAAAACAAGTTTATTATAGGAAGGAGGCCTCAGTCTTGGAAGGAACACTTATTCAAAAATTTAATAAAAAATCACAAAAGAAAAAAAGTTGGAATGATCGCTTGTTTGACATTGCTGTCTATACGACTGCTATTTTAATGATTTTAATGATTGTGTATCCTTTATGGTTTATTATTATCGCTTCCTTTAGTAATCCAACAGATGTTACAAATGGAAACGTATGGTTTTGGCCAAAAGAGTGGAAGGTAGATGGCTATATTGAATTATTTAAGCAGGAAATTATTTGGAGATCTTATTTGAATACAATTATTTACACGGTTGTGGGGACGATTATCGCTTTAATCGTTAATATTCCTGCAGGATATGCTTTATCAAGGGCTGATTTATTCGGGAAAAAGTGGCTATCTATTTTTATACTTATTCCTATGTTTGTAAGTGGAGGATTGGTACCAACTTATCTAGTTATAAAAGGATTTGGGTTACTTGATACCTTTTGGGTAATGGTATTACCTTTTGCTGTGTCCTCTTTTAATATAATCATCGCTAGAACTTTTTTTAAAAATAGTATACCGGATACGTTGTGGGAGGCAGCGCAAATTGATGGATGTGGAACAATCAGATATTTTTTAACGATAGTACTGCCATTATCAAAAGCTATTTTAGCTGTAATTGGTTTGTGGACTGCCGTTGGTATTTGGAATTCATGGTTTAATGCACTGATTTATATTTCCAATGAAGATTTGCAGCCGCTTCAATTAGTTTTGAGAAGGATTCTAATTTCCAATGAATCTTTGCTTGGTACTGCATCTGGGGAACTGGCATCAGAATTAAGAAGATTATCCGAAATGATGAAGTATGCAGCGATAGTTGTATCAACTGCACCTATTATGTGTTTATATCCATTTTTGCAAAAATATTTTAATCAAGGTGTCATGGTTGGTTCTATAAAAGAGTAATAGAAAGGGGAATAGCAATGATAAAGAGAAGCTGGAAAGGGTTACTAAGTGTTGTTTTAACAAGTAGTTTAATTGTTGGCTGTAGCAATGCTAACACGAGCACCAAAGAAAAGGAAGATGGGGAATATCGAATTGCAACCGTTCGTTGGGCAGACTGGGGCGATGATTTTCTTAAAGGCTTTGTAGAAGATACAGAAAAAGAAGCTGGAATTAAAGTCGATTGGGACATCTATTTAAATTCCGAATGGGGAGATAAGAAATCAGTACTGATGGCAGGTGGAGATTTACCAGATGCATTTTGGGGATCGTTAGCTTTAAGTGATGGGGATAT
This sequence comes from Niallia sp. HCP3S3_B10, assembly GCF_052064465.1. Taxonomy (NCBI): domain Bacteria; kingdom Bacillati; phylum Bacillota; class Bacilli; order Caryophanales; family Bacillaceae; genus Niallia; species Niallia sp. HCP3S3_B10. The sequence continues at coordinate 23,554 of NZ_JBQHVO010000002.1, forward strand.
TGCCCAAAACCAAAGTCTTTTTATTCCATTAGAGGATTTAATTGCAGAAAATATGCCGAATCTAATGGCGGCATTTGAGACAGAGCCATCATTACGAGCTCTAGTTACCTCTCCTGATGGCCATATTTATAGCTTGCCTAAGAAATTGCCTTTAAGACCGTTAACAGGAAATCAGCTATTTATTAATCAAAAATGGTTAGATAATTTAGGCTTGGAAATGCCAGATACGTATGAAGATTTTTATAATGTTCTAAAAGCATTTAAGGAAAAGGATGCAAATGGAAATGGAGATTTAAATGATGAAATTCCTTATGGAGGGAATATTTATGGGTTTATATTGCCATTTGGCGTAACGAAAGGAAATGATAAAGCTGGTCTAATGACTTTAAAGGATGGAAAGCCTTCTTACATTCCTACACAGGAAGAATATAAAGAGGGAATTGCATGGATGAATAAAGCATACAAGGATGGCTTAATCGATCAAGAATTGTTTACACAGGATGATTCAATGGCAGAAGCAAAACGTAAAGATGAAAACGGTTCATTAGTAGGAGTCGCCTTTGGATGGACACCAGATGCTGTATTTGGTCCAAATGCCAAGGAATATGTTCCATTGGCGCCGCTTAAAGGTCCTGATGGAGAAAGATACGTAATTTCTGATACGGAAACCTATTCGAGAAATGAACTACTTATTACGACTCAAGCCAAGGATCCAGCAAAATTATTACAATGGGCAGATAAATTTTATACAGAGGATGCTAGTATTCAAACTTTTTATGGATCATTTGGCATTGGGGTAGAGAAAAATGATGATGGGACGTATCAAGTATTGAATGCACCTGAAGGAGAATCAGCAGATATTTTTGCTTGGACTAATTCATTCCGTGATTTTGGTCCTAAATATATTGAAGATGGATTTAATGAAAAGGTAACTTTGCCAACTGATAGTGGGGATGGATTAAAGCTAGAACTTGATAAAAAAATAAGCGAATACGCAAGAGAGCAATTTCCAACAGTAAGCTTTACAGCAGATGAAATGCAACGTTTAAATACGTTGAATGTAGACTTAACTTCCTATGTGAATTCCATGCAATCTAAATGGGTTGTAGAAGGTGGAGTAGAAAAAGAATGGGATGATTATATAAGGCAACTAGAAAAAATGGGTTACGGTGAGTTTATGGAAATCCAAAATACTGCATTTAACAGATATCAGGAATCATTAAAGTAGAAAGTACGAAGTGCAGCAGTCAGAATTAAACTTTTATTTCTGACTGTTGTTTCTTTATAAAAGACTACTTGATTATCTAATAGGAAGTGAATTATTTATTGTTGAAAAGGCAGGTGAATGAAATGGGTACATTCTTTCAACTCGATAGTCCCATCAGCAGGAATTTAGCGAAAATAGTAGATGTTCTTTTATTGAATATTATTTTTATTCTTTTCTCACTTCCTATTGTCACGATAGGTGCTTCGCTAACAGCTTTGTATTCGGTTCATTTTAAAATAGCAAGAGGAGAACATCCCTCCATTTGGATAAGTTTTATCCAGTCGTTTAAAAAGAATTTAAAACAGAGCTCCCTTATTTGGTTTCTCCTGATAGGTATTGGCGTAATTCTACTTGGAGATATTTATTATCTTGTATACACCAATGGGATTTGGAAAGTTATTTTTATGAGTCTAACCCTTATCTTTAGCTTTTTATATCTTACATTGTTCGTAATTATTTTTCCCTATATATCTAGATTTGAAGATTCAATAAAAACAGCAGTTGTAAATTCTTTATTGATTGGAGGCTTTCACTTTCCATATTTATTACTGGTACTAATGATCAATATAGTGCCTATTGTTTTCTTTTTATCCTCTTTTACTGGTTTTTTAACAGGTGTCTATTTCATTACCTTTGGTGGACTTTCCATTTTGACTTTTGTGAATTCGATTATATTTAAAAGGATTTTTTCAAAATATGAAAACAAAAAAGGAGGAGAAGTATGATGGAGAAAATACGGATAGGATTAATTGGAGTTGGTGGGATGGCTCAGTCTCATATAAAGGGATTGCAGAATGTCGGAACGTTTCAAATTGATGCAATCTGTGATTCAAATAACAAAAATCTAAAAAAAGTCGGAGAGCGATTAGCTATTAAATCGGAAAATCAATATATAGATTTCCGTAAGTTAATTGATTCTCAAAAAGTAGATGCAGTTGTATCCATCACACCCAATAATGTACACGCGCCAATATTGGAATATTGTATCGAAAAAAACATGCCTATCTTAACAGAAAAGCCGTTAACATTGGACTATGAGGAAGCGAAACAGCTTGCTGAAAAATATAAGCAACAACCTATTCTTTGTATGGTAGGGTTTAGTTATCGATATACACCAGCATTTCGATTTGTAAAAGCATTACTAGATAAAGGGGAAATCGGTCAAATAATGAATTTTTCTATTCAGTATCTGCAAGGGTGGGGAGCACTACCTTATGATACTCCCTATGTTTGGCGCTTTAATCCTGCGGTCACAGGAACAGGAGTATTAGGCGATTTAGGTTCCCATATGATTGATATGGCATATTATTTATTTGGATCATTTCAAGAAGTATCAGCTAAAATGGAAAGCTTTATTAAGAAAAGAAAAATGGAGCAATCGAATGAATGGAAAGAATTCGTTATTGACGACTTTGTATGTTTTCAGGCAAAAATGGAAAGTGGCATAGTTGGTACATTTCAAACAACAAGAAATGCTATAGGCTCAGGGAATCAGTTTGATGTGTCCATATACGGTGATAAAGGAACTATTCATGCAAATACAATGGAAGAAGAGATAGTGAATTTGATACATTTTGATGATGGGACGGCTGAGGTTGTGGAGAAAAAAATGCATGTTCCAAAAACTGTATACTTGTCTGAATGGGAGGATTTTGCCCAAATGCTAAAGGGGAAAATAGGATCAGGTTTTCCAGATTTTGAAGTAGGACTAAGGAATCAACAAGTGTTAGAAGCAATAATCCAGTCCAGTAATCAACCAGGGAAAATGATAGATGCGTTAGAAAGCTGAAAGGGTTGTCCTTGTTTAATTCTCCTAATTACGGATATAATAACTAGGCGACTATTTGTACATAGGTTATTATTCGATTAGAAGGAGAATTTATTATATGAAGTTTAAAGATCATCTTGTTTTTAATGTTTCTATAATCATAATCTTGTTGATTGTGTTAGTAGGAGCTCTTGCACCAGATACACTTAAGGAAGGCACAGCTAGTGTCCAATCCTTTATTACAGATTCTTTTGGTTGGTATTATTTAATTGTGGTCACGTTTTTCGTGATAATTTGTTTGTACTTATTAATAAGTCCTGTAGGTAAAATAAAATTAGGAAAACCTGACGATAAGCCTGAGTTTTCAAGACTAGCATGGTTAGCGATGCTTTTCAGTGCGGGAATGGGAATCGGCCTTGTCTTTTATGGGACAGCAGAGCCACTAAGTCATTATGCAATTAGCTCTCCGACAAATGAAATTGGTACAGATCAAGGCATAAAAGATGCAATGAGATATACCTATTTCCATTGGGGAATTCATGCATGGGCAGTATATGGGATTGTTGCTTTAAGCCTTGCCTACACGACCTTTAGGAAAGGTGGAAAAACATTAATCAGTTCAACCTTGAAGCCATTGCTAGGTAATTCAATGGAAGGAAGAGCAGGAAGAATTATTGATATTATCGCTGTTTTTGCAACAGTAACAGGGATTGCAACAACGCTAGGTTTCGGAGCGGTGCAAATAAATGGGGGGCTTTCTTTTCTGTATGATATTCCTTCCACTTTTTTAACACAATTTATTATTATAGTAATTGTCACCGTCCTGTTTTTACTTTCAGCCCTTACTGGATTAGGCAAAGGGATTAAAATCCTTAGTAATACGAATATGATATTAGCTTTCGTTCTATTTTTGATTGTTTTTATCATGGGGAATACAGTATTTATCCTCAATTTATTTACAGATACAATTGGAAGCTACTTACAAAACTTAGTGCGCATGAGTTTCCGAATTGCGCCTTTAAATGGTGAGAATCGCCAATGGATAGATGCGTGGACGATTTTTTATTGGGCTTGGTGGATTGCGTGGTCACCATTTGTAGGTATTTTTATTGCTCGTATTTCCAAAGGAAGAACGATTCGTGAATTTATAACGTTCGTACTATTTATTCCATCAGTAATTGGCTTTTTATGGTTCTCTGTGTTCGGTGGAAATGCGATGTATCTTGAACATAAAGGGTTAGGTACTATATCAACTTTTGCTACAGAAGAAACATTGTTTGCCCTTTTAGAGCATTATCCACTTAGTGCTTTACTATCCCTATTGGCTATTTTATTGGTTGCTGTGTTCTTTATTACTTCTGCCGATTCAGGAACATTCGTTTTGGGGATGCTATCTGCAAATGGCGTACAAAATCCAAGTAATCGGATTAAAGTCATTTGGGGGGTATTGCTTACGACGATTTCCCTTGTATTACTTTATTCTGGCGGATTAGATGGATTACAAAATATGATGATTATTGCGGCTCTTCCTTTTTCCTTAATAATGATTTTAATGACAGTAAGTCTATTGAAGGAAGTACATCAGGAAAAAGCGGAATATGAATCAAAGTGGAAGAAGAAAAAAAGCTCGAAATAATATCGAGTCTTCAGAATCGAGGTTTTGTTTACCTTTTTGTTGCATGCTAAAATGTTGATGGGAGCGGAAATGTTACATATCCGCTCCCATCAACATATTTTATTTGGGGAAATTTTCAGTGACGAATTTAATTTTCTTCTTCTTTATCTTTATTAAACCATAATGGCTCGTAATCATCGACTTCCCCATTATAATTGATTAAAATTTCTTCGCCGGCTTTTATATCCTTATAAGCATAATAATCAAAAGTATGTTTATCAAAATTAATCTCATAAGTCGCATTTGGTTCATACGAATGGTTAAAAAGCATGCCGTAACCTAGAACAACTGCACTGTGATTAATACCATATTCATATACATAATCTTCTAATACCGTTCTTTCGATATACTTATGTTGTTCATTTGGATAAGGAACAACAGGAGCTTCATGGAATAAGGTCCCCTTTTTAATATCACAAGTAGCAAATACGCCTCTATTGAATTCCCCATCGCTTAGGGGGGATGTTTTAATTTCTATCATTATTGTTCACCTACAACTCTTTATAGTTTACTGCTATCTCTTACTCTAACATTGATTCTTTTATTTAGGAAATAAATTAATGAAAAACTTATAAAAAATGAAGCATTTCAGTTATAATCTGACTTTTTAACTAATGAAGAATTTGGAGATAATAGTGTATAATGAGTACGATTCTTTAGGTTTTCGTAATGATTTTAGAATTGGATTACGTTTTTTTAATAAAGAACATAAAAAGGAAGAGACAGGAGAAAAAATGAAAAATTATAAATTGCTTATTCAATATGATGGTGGACGGTATAAAGGATGGCAACGCCTCGGTAATGGGGACCAATCCATTCAAGGGAAAATTGAAAACGTCCTGACAGAAATGGTAGGAGAAAAGATTGAAATTATCGGCTGCAGCCGAACAGATGCAGGTGTACACGCATTATCACAAGTTGCTAACTTCAAAATGAACAAAGAAATGACGGAAAAAGAGGTCATGAATTATCTAAATCACTACTTACCAAATGATATTAGTATTTCGAAAGTAGCAATCGTTCCTGATCGTTTTCATGCAAGATATAATGCAAAGGATAAAACCTATGTGTATAAAATTTGGAATAAATCGTATACCAATCCTTTTATGCGCAAATATAGTATGCATGTAGAGAAAAAGCTAAATGTAAAAAGAATGGAGCAAGCAGCTGCCTATTTTGTTGGTAAACATGATTTTACAGCTTTCTCGAACGCTAAATCTAAGAAGAAGTCAATGGTTAAAGAAATATACTCCATTGATATAAAAGAAGTGGAAGGGTTTCTTGAAATTCGTGTCAGTGGTGATGGTTTTCTTTACAACATGGTAAGAAAAATAGTGGGAACACTAATAGAGATTGGGCTAGGAAAAATCGAAGCAGATGCTATTCCAGCAATTATTGCAGAAAAAGATCGTAGTCTGACAGGAATGATGGCAGAAGCAAATGGGTTATTTTTAGAAAAGGTACAGTTTTAAAAGAAATAGGTAAAAGCGAGTAGGTTCTTTAGTAAGAAACTACTTGCTTTTTTTTATAGTTAAAAATGGTTTTGTTTTAAATGAACGTTTCCTCCTTAAAAAATTGTAGTGCAAATATAAAAAGCTTAGCCCAAAAGAGAATGATTTAATAAATAAACGGATAATTATATAACAAACAGAGATTTGTCACATGCTAAGGGAAGGGACTTTGCTTTTGAAGTAGAAATGAATATAGCAAGAGGAGGAAAATAAATGAACTATGCGGATGACAGTCTGATGCTACATACAGATCTTTATCAAATTAATATGATGGAGACATATTGGAGAGATGAAAAACATGAACGAAAAGCTGTGTTTGAACTTTACTTTCGCAAACTCCCTTTTGGAAATGGTTTTGCTATATTCGCTGGTCTTGAACGGATTTTATCTTATATAAAGAATTGTCGGTTTACACAAAGCGATTTGGACTATTTACGAAATGAAGGAGGTTATAAGGAGGATTTTCTTCTTTATTTAAAAAATTTCACTTTTTCTGGTGACATATATTGCATGGAGGAAGGGGAGCTAGTATTTGCCAATGAACCGATTCTAAGAGTAGAAGCCCCAATTGCGGAGGCGCAATTAATCGAAACGGCATTATTAAATATTGTTAATTACCAAACACTTATTGCAACAAAAGCTGCGAGAATGAAGCAGGTTATTGGAGAGCAGACGGCAATGGAGTTTGGGACAAGAAGAGCGCAAGAAATGGATGCAGCGATATGGGGAACAAGAGCTGCCTATATTGGTGGGTTTTCGGCGACGAGTAATGTAAGGGCAGGGAAAATTTTTAATATCCCTGTATCTGGAACACATGCACATGCACTTGTTCAAGCATATCAAGACGAATATGAGGCTTTTAAAAGCTATGCCAGCACCCACAAAGAATGCGTTTTCCTTGTTGATACATATGACACACTCCGCTCTGGTGTTCCCAATGCTATAAAAGTGGCAAAGGAGCTTGGAGATAAGATTCACTTTAAGGGGATTCGTTTAGACAGTGGAGACTTGGCGTATCTTTCAAAGCGAGCTAGAGAAATGCTTGATGAAGCGGGCTTTTCTGACACGAAAATTATTGCCTCTAATGATTTAGATGAGTATACCATTATGAATTTGCGGGCAGAAGGAGCAAAAATTGATATCTGGGGAATTGGAACAAAGTTAATTACTGCATTTGATCAAGCAGCACTGGGCGCTGTATATAAATTAGTCAGTATAGAAAATGAACAAGGTATAATGGAGGATACCATTAAATTATCTGGAAATCCGGAAAAGATTTCTACGCCAGGTCAGAAAAGAGTATATCGAATTATAAATAATGAAAATGACCATGCTGAGGGTGATTACATTGCACTGGCAAATGAAGTAATAACACAAGAACCATTAAAAATGTTTCATCCTGTTCATCCATATTTGAATAAAGTGGTGACGAATTACAGGACCATCGAATTACATCATCCAGTTATAAAAAACGGGCATATCCAGTTTGAACCACCAGCATTAAAAGATATTCAAATGAAGGCTAAAGAGAACCTGAATTATCTATGGAATGAATATAAGCGAACGCTTAATCCAGAAGAGTATCCAGTCGATTTAAGTAAAGCATGCTGGGAAAACAAGCGAAGCTATATAGAAAAAATGAAAGAGAAATCACGCAGCGTTTAACCTTTTTAAGGAGAGGATAAATTGGGTAAAATAGGGATTTACGGATCATCCTTTGATCCAATAACAAATGTTCATCTCTGGACGGCTAGCACTGTTGCCCATCGTTGTAAATTAGACAAGGTTATTTTTCTTCCTTGTTCCAGTAAGCGACGGGATAAAACAATGGAAACAGCAGATGAACATCGTATAAAGATGGTGAACATGGCAATAGAGGATAATGAGAAGTTTTCTTTAGATGATTATGAAATGATGCAAGATGGATGGGAAATCTATACGTATCATACGATGAATTATTTTAAAAAGCTTTTTCCAGAGGATAGTGTGTACTTTATTATGGGTGCTGATTTATTGGTTGATATTGGAAGAGGTATGTGGACAAAAGGAGAGGAGTTGATAGCAGAAAATCGGTTTATTGTAATGGCTAGAAATGGAATTGATATGCTTTCAGCCATAAGCCGATCGCCAATCCTCCGTAATCATGACGATGGGAGCACTTTTCATCTCTTAGATAAGGGATTGGCAATGGAAATAAGCTCTACCTATATACGGGAAGAATTTGCGATAGGTGGGGAACCGAGGTATCTTTTGCCAGAAAAATGCTATGAATATATAAAGAAAAATAAATTATACCAATAAACCATTCTAAAAAAAGCATGAAAAAACACAAAATTAATAAGAAATTAGTCATTGATGATTACTGAATAGTCTGATAGAATGAAGGCAATCTAAAGGCTATGTGTAACTGGCGAAATACGGAAAACCGTAGGGGAGCACATAGTGTCGTATGTCGTTCGCCTGGGCAGAGGTAAGGGATATACTCCTTTGCCTTTTTCTTTTTTAGATGATTTCATTTAGAAAGGTAAACGTATTAACCAAGCGTAAAAAGAATATAATTGAATGAAAAGGAGCAATGGAGATGAGCACTACGACTGTTAAAGATGTAAAGACTATTAAGACATTAAATAATATTGCTGCAAGTGGCCTAAGTGTGTTTAAAAAAGGAAATTTTACAATTGACGATACGAGCAATAACCCTGATGCAATTCTTTTGCGCAGCTTTAATATGCATGGTATGGAATTAGGAGAGAATGTAAAGGCAATTGCCCGAGCGGGAGCAGGTGTCAATAATATTCCAGTTGAGCAATGTACAACGCAAGGAATTGTTGTATTTAATACACCTGGTGCTAATGCAAATGCAGTAAAAGAAATGGTGCTTATGTCATTAATGGCTTCATCTCGAAATTTGTTTGAAGGTGTATCATGGGCAAAAACACTCCTTGCTGAAGGTGACCAAATTCCAAAACTAGTGGAAACGGGTAAAAAACAATTTGTTGGGCACGAAATCAAAGGAAAAACTTTAGGTGTCATTGGCTTAGGAGCAATCGGAGCACTTGTTGCAAACGATGCCCTTGCTCTAGATATGGATGTCATTGGGTATGATCCTTTTCTTTCTGTAGATACAGCTTGGAATTTATCACGTAATGTGCAGCGAGCTATGACATTAGAACAGCTATTTACAGAATCTGATTATATAACAGTCCATGTGCCGTTAACAAAAGATACGAAGGGAATGTTTAATCAGCAAGCTTTCGACTTAATGAAGCCTGGTACGCAAATTTTAAACTTCTCTCGTGGCGAGCTAGTAAATGAAATTGATATAGCTGTTGCTTTAGAAGAAGGCATAATAGGACGATATATAACAGATTTTCCGAATGAAAATGTCCTGCAAATGAAGAATACGATTGCTATTCCTCATCTAGGTGCATCTACTGAAGAGTCTGAAGAAAATTGCGCTGTTATGGCAGCTCGCCAAGTAAAGGAATTTTTGGAAACAGGTAATATTAAAAACTCTGTAAACTTTCCAAATGCATCCATCCCATACACAGGAAAACGTCGTGTTACAGCCTTCCATCTAAATATTCCTAATATGGTAGGACAGATAACACAAGCAATTTCTACTTACCAGTTGAATATTGCTGATATGATAAACAGAAGTCGTGGCGAGTATGCTTACACGATGATTGATATCGATAACGAAGTAGCAGATGAAATCATCCCACTGCTTTCTAAGCAATTAAAAGAGATTGATGGAATCGTAACAATGAGAGTTATCTAAAGTGGAGAAATAAATACGATTTGATAGACTCCTGGTTGAAAAGGAGTCTATTTTTTATTTTTGAGGTGGGTTCGTATTATTTGGTAATTAGTTAAATGATCTAAAGTAGAGAGGAAATAATCCAACCCAACTAGTTATTTCTACTAAATCCATTCAAAAAGGCTGCCCAGTGGACAACCTTTAGCCTTAACAGATTATTTAAACAACACACTCACAGACTTATGCTCATAAACACGGCTAATGGCATCACTTAGTAATTCAGCAATCGATAGCTGCGTAATTTTGTCAATTCTCTTTTCCTCTGGAAGTGGAATGCTGTTTGTCACAATCAATTCCTTGATTTGAGATTCCTGGATCATATCAATTGCTGGTTCAGATAAAACAGGATGGACACAGCATGCATATATTTCTTCTGCCCCATTCTCAAGTAATGCCTTTGCAGCAGTCGTAATGCGGTAAGATGTATCAACAATATCATCTACAATTATGGCTGTTTTTCCTTCAATGTTTCCGACAATGTTTACCTCACGAGGACCAATATCTTTTGGGCCACGCTTATCGATAATTGCGATTGGGGCTTTTAATCGATCTGCAAGCTCTCGGGCACGAGTAACACTACCGTGATCTGGGGCAACTACTACTACATCACTTGCATACTCTTTTGTATTTAAGTAGTCTGCAAGCAGTGGTATTCCTACTAATTGGTCCACTGGAATGTTAAAGAAGCCTTGTGTTTGTGGTGCGTGCAAATCTAATGTGATAACACGGTCTGCACCAGATTTTTGAATTAAATTGGCAACTAATTTAGCCGTAATTGGCTCTCTTGGTTGTGCTTTTCTATCCTGACGTGCATATCCATAATATGGAATGACGACATTAATCGTTTCAACAGAAGCGCGTTTTAAGGCATCAATCATAATGAGTAATTCCATAATACTTTGATTTACAGGATCACAAGTGGACTGAATAATAAATACTTCACAACCACGGACGCTTTCCTCAATATTAATTTGAATTTCCCCATCGCTAAATTTTTTAACGGTACATTTTCCTAATTCAGTACCTAGATGCTCTACTATTTCTTGGGCTAGAGCAGGGGATGAATTAAGAGCAAAAACTTTTAGTTTTGTTCCTTGATATGTATTGGCCATGAATGGTTCCTCCTATAATCTGAACAGACTTAGCTACCTCAATCTACCTAAAGAATAGCTCCTACTATAAGTATTGTAGGATACCGATATTTGTATTTCAACCAATTATAGCATTTTTAGAATGAAACTTCTTAAACATTTCTTCCTAATAGTACAGTATTTAATCTATAATAGCATATTCTAAAAGCATAAAAATTAATCATGTTGCTCACGAATCTCTCTTTTAACACAATAAGAAGAGAGATTCGTGAATGTTCCTTTATAATGTGCTAAACTATAATTCGTTGATTTTGTTACATAATAGAATTTAATAGTATAAATGAAGAGAGAGTGATTTTAAATGCAGCAAGAAACATTGTCTAGAGGCTTGAAAAACAGACATGTTCAATTAATTGCCATTGGGGGAGCGATTGGTACCGGCCTTTTTCTTGGAGCGGGTAAGTCCATTAATTTAGCAGGACCCTCTATTTTATTTGCATATATTATTACAGGTATTATTTGTTTTCTGATTATGCGTGCATTAGGAGAATTACTTTTATCGAATCTTGAATATCATTCATTTGTTGATTTTGTTCATGATTATATTGGAAATAGGGCTGCTTTTGTAACAGGATGGACGTATTGGTTCTGCTGGATCTCCATTGCAATGGCAGATTTAACAGCCATTGGCATGTATACACAGTTCTGGTTTCCAAATATTCCGCAATGGTTACCAGGCTTTATCGCCTTAATGGTATTACTGATTATGAATTTAGCTACTGTTAAGCTATTTGGTGAAATGGAATTTTGGTTTGCTTTAATTAAAATAATTGCGATTATTGGCTTGATCATTATTGGTTTTATTATGATTGTTAAAGGCTTTTCAACAAATGCTGGCCCATCTAGTTTTACCAATCTATGGAGCCATGATGGAATGTTTCCAAATGGGATGCACGGATTTATCCTTTCATTTCAGATGGTTGTGTTTGCATTTGTCGGCATTGAATTAGTCGGATTAACAGCTGGTGAGACAGAGAATCCTGAAAAGGTTATTCCAAAAGCAATCAATAATATCCCTGTTCGAATCTTGATTTTTTATGTGGGAGCATTGCTTATCATCATGAGCATTTATCCTTGGAATGCTATTAATCCAGCGAAAAGCCCATTTGTTCAAGTCTTCTTGGCAGTGGGAATAGCTGCTGCTGCTGGAATAGTTAACTTTGTTGTTTTAACTTCTGCTGCATCTGCATGTAATAGTGCGATTTTTAGTACTAGTAGAATGACGTATGCTTTAGCAAAGGAAAAGAATGCTCCAGAAGCACTAGCTAAACTGACTAAAAATCAAGTTCCATCAAATGCTTTGTTTTTTTCAGTTATAGTTGTGTTAATTGCGGTTATTTTAAATTATTTCATGCCAGAGGGTGTATTTACATTAATAACAAGTATATCTACGGTTTGTTTTATCTATATTTGGGCAATTACGGTTATTTGTCATATGAAATATCGAAAAACAAGACCAGAGCTAGCTGCGAAGAATAAGTTTAAGATGCCGCTGTACCCTGTTGCTAACTATATTATTCTTGTTTTTCTAGCATTTGTACTTGTTGTCTTAGCACTCGCAGAGGATACAAGAATCGCGTTAATTGTGACACCAGTGTGGTTTATTTTGTTATTAGTAATATATCAAGTTAAATGGAATCGTAAGTAATATTCATTCTGATTAATTTATCCTATAATGATTAAATTCAAAAAAATTGCTCCCTCATTATTATTTGAGGGAACAATCTATTTTGTTTAGGAGGATTTTATCCATTTCTTTCGATAAGAAAAATAGAGAGCAATAGCACCACCTAGTAGGAGTAGTATGCCGAACAGTAAGAAGTTATAGAGATTATTTGCAGTGTTTGGCAAACTGTTCTCTCCTTTTGTATCTATATTTGTATCGTTATCACCAGCCCGGGGTATATCAATGGTTTGGTTACCTTTATCTGGATTAACGACTGGCGGATTTTCTGAATTAGGTTGATCATTCAGAGAATGATCATCATCTATATCAGGATTATCTGGAGTATTTATACTAGGTTCCTCTTCATTCTCTTCCTCTGTATTTGCTTCTTCCTCGGAAGGTAATTGATCTAAGCTAGTCACAATCGCAACATAATCTATTAATGCATTTGTAGAATCTGCTGAACCTACTGGTCCATTAAATTCCATGCCTAGTTCTTGGACAGCATTTTTATTTTCTAAGTTTGAGATATCATAGATGAGTTTGGTATATTCCTCTTTGTTAATAGTTGTACTGCCAGAATCAGACCAATTCCAGTTTCCTGCTTTTGTAAAAAACTTCACTTCTAATGGATGATCTGCAAGCGTACCAGTTTCATCATGTTTTAATTGGACAACGATGTAGTTATATCCGGTCAAATCATAGGAGGCAGTTTTTTTAATTTCAGTTTTTTCCCCTTCTCCTAATTTAATTGAGGCTTTCAAATGGTCCTGTTCGATAATGGCGTTTCCACCTTCCCAACCTTCTAAATCTTTATTGAAGTGATAAAAAATAGGGTCTGTATTTTTTTCCTCATTTTCCCCTACTTCTTCTGGAATAGTAGGGGAGTCTTTATCTTCGATTGCACATATGTCATCAAAATAAAGAGTACCACTTCCTTTTTCTCCACCTGTATAAAGAGCAAATTGAGTTACCTTTTGAATTCTAGCTTGGTCAATAACAGCGGTTTGATTACTTTCCCATTCAGCAGGAGCAAATTCTGAAAAAGGAATTGTAACAACACCTTCGAATTCTTGTTCAAGGGAAATATTCTTTTCGAAACTAACACCACCCATTTGAATTTGCACGGTTAGATGATGTGATTGACTTTGATGCTTCATCCAGAATTGGATTGCATTTTTCCCCGTCCAATCTACTGTCGGAAGAGATGTTTGCTTTCCTGCATATCCTGCATTTCCAATGATATAATCATATTTTAACCCATATGTGCCTCCTTGCTTTGCATCAGATGATAGGGAAATCTGGATTGGATCCCCATTACTTGAATAGTTACGATTTAAGAGGTCGTCATCTCCAAGGTAATATTCAAAGTTATCGACAAGATATGGATCTGCAGCAGCTTCTTTATAGGTATTTAGCAATTCGATATTATCAATATAAATTTCTGTTAGTTGCAATTGGTCTCCAACAAGTGATAGAGCAATTCCGGTTGCTTCAGAAGCAGAAGGAACAGAAATAGTAGTTTCATATTTTATGTAGTCCTTTCCGTCTATCGTAATCGTTTCTAATTCAGTAAGCGGCTCTTTTGACTCATTCATGCCGTATTTCGTTGTCCAGTCTGGTGGGAGCTGGACAATTCCTTGAATGGATCCATTTCCAGCAGTTACAGGAATATAGGCATCAAACCTGATTTGCTTCACATCTGCCAGATTGATAGAATCGAGATTCGTTAACTCTAGCTTTAACTCTTGCCATGATTCACTTGGACTCATCCCTTGCACAGAAAATTTTGCCTTACCGTCTCCGTTAAGTGTTTCGTGAGATAACTCATAGGTAACCCCTTCTGATGGCCAAGTTCCATTACTTTTTATATCATTGATGTCTGTATCAAATGTAAGCTTTTTTATTGTGATTTCTTGTACTTTTATATATAGTCGTACAGTTTCTTCTTGAATTTTTTGTCCATTTGAGTAATATGTGAAAACAATATCAGTAACTCCGCCATTCAAATGAGCTGAAGGTGAATAATCAGCTGTAAAGTTACCAGAAGAGTCGAGCTCCATTCTATGCTCTGTCTCCGTTCCAAGTTCTTTATATGTTACCGTAGCATTAGGATCATTAGTTACTTTTACTCGTAAGGTAGTTGTTTGCTCTGTTATGATTGTTCCACTAGTTGGTGATAATACATAAAGGAGGCTTCCGTGTGGTGCTGTTGTATAGTTAATTCCTTGCCCATATACTTTTCCAGTTACCTCATTTCGGAAAGAAGAATAGTCATCTTCATAAAATTTTTGAAAGTTAGGTAGGAGCTCGTGGTCGCCACCTAATTCACTGTCAATATCTTTATAGGGAACATACATATTATTCGGCCATCCGAAATTAGCCCATGTCAGCATATAAGCAATTTTTGACGCAGTCGTGTCTCCTTTTATCGCGTTAAATACACGAGTATACCAATCAAGTGTATTTCCAGTTTGATTCATACCAGATGCACTATAACCAAACTCTGTTAGCCCAGCAATCTTATCTTTTTCTTCTGCCAATTGGACAATCATTTTTAAATCGTCAATGAGTCCGTTAAGCCAGGAAGCAGAGCCGGCATTCGATTTGTTATCATAGCTGTCTATCCCGAAAATGTCTACATACTCGTCACCAGGATATGTTTCTAAATATCGTTCTGTATCTCCGCTATATCCTGAGCCCGGAGAGAAGCCGTATAGAATATTGTGTACATCTTTTACATCACGTAGATATTCCACTGTATATCGGTATATTGCTTTATATTGGGATGGGCTAGTTGTACTCGCTCCCCACCAGAACCAAGAACCAGTTTGTTCATGGAAAGGACGAAAAATTAGCGGAATAGGCTCTCCATTATCATCTTTTAATTGATGTGCAAGGCTAGCTATATTATCTAACCAAGCATTGAATTCCTCATGTTTAGAACCACCAGGAAGAATCTCCTTTACTACATTTCCTGTCGTATCATTGTAATTACCACCTGTAACAAAATTGCGCGGATGCATACTTAACGTGATAATACCACCAAGTTTATGAGCAGTTTTCATGGAAGTAGCTGTATTTTTAATGCTTTGTTGAATATTTCCTGGAATTCCTGGCTTTTCGTTTCCATCAATACTGCCAGTATCCCATCCAAAGATAGCCGGATAATCGCCAACAGCATTCTTAATCTCAGATTCTTTTGAGCCAACACGGGTTCCAGACTCTTTTAATGTTAACCCTTCGTCAGTAGCATGCTGTTGACCAAATAAGATTTGTTCACCACTGCTATTTTGTAAAAATGCAAATAGTTCCTTTGAATACGTAGATGCATTTGGATCCGCCATTTTTAATTCTCTACTAGTAAATGTACTACTTTGAGCTTGGATAAGTGTTGGGCTAGGAAGAGCAAGTAATAAGACAAGACAAACTACAAAATACCGAAAAATTTTCTTCATAAATACCTCCTAATTAGTTTGGTTGTTATTCTTAACAAATTTTGTAAGCGCTTTACAACAATATAATAAAGGAGGATGAAGATAAAAATCAATAGTTTTTAATGTAATTGTCTATATTTTTTTAAAAAAAGTATAAGTTAATATATATATTAATCTAGTTTTTCATGCTTAGTTGGGGTTTTTAAGTTTTATTTCTTTGTTGCATAATAGATAAATTTTAAAAAAACAAAAAACTAATTGACACCTTCTTAACTAGAATGCTATTATAGTCTTCTTTGGAAAAAGGAGGGAAATGCATTGATTAAAGTCGAAGGTATCAATAAGTCCTTTAAGGTTGCAAAAAGGACAACGGGATTGGCAGCAGGTTTGAAAGCTCTCATACATCGAGAACACAAGATTGTTCATGCATTAAATGATGTGAGTTTTACGATTAATACTGGAGAAATTGTTGGTTATATCGGGCCAAATGGTGCAGGCAAATCAACGACGATAAAAGTGATGAGCGGTATTTTAGTTCCTGATAGTGGCAGTTGTGAAATTATGGGCTATACACCATGGATGGATCGAGTAGAATATGTAAAAAATATCGGTGTTGTTTTTGGACAACGTTCCCAGCTATGGTGGGACGTCCCGGTAATCGATTCTTTTGCCTTGTTAAAAGATATCTATCAGGTACCAGATACGGAGTATAACGACACGCTATCCCTATTAATAGAAACACTTGAATTAAAGGATATTCTACATTCACCAGTAAGACAGCTCAGTTTAGGACAGCGCATGCGTTGTGAAATTGCAGCCTCCCTAATACATAACCCACAAATTCTCTTCTTAGATGAACCTACGATTGGTCTTGATGCAGTAAGCAAAATTGCTGTAAGAAATTTTATAAAAAAAATCAATAAGCAGAAGAAAGTAACCGTTATCCTTACAACACACGATATGTTCGATATTGAGGCACTTTGTGATCGAGTCATTTTAGTAGGGAAAGGGAGCTTATTATATGATGGAAATTTACAGGAATTAAGAAGCCGTTTTGGTTCCCATCGCACTATAACACTTGACTATAAATCAAGTACTAGTCCCATTCAAATTCCTGGTACTACTCCGATTTCTTGGACAGAGGAAAGAGCCATAATAAGTGTGGATACTACGATAGTCTCTGTATCGGAAGTAATCATGAAATTGTCTCATTCCCTTGATTTAGTTGATATTTCAGTGACATCCCAGCCAATTGAAGATATAATTGTACAGCTTTATAAGGAGTATGAGATATGAGGACAATGAAACCGTATATTGCTGTATTAAGATTGCGATTATTAAATGGGATGCAGTATCGGGCCGCTGCATTGGCAGGAGTGGCTACACAGTTTTTCTGGGGATTTATTTATATTATGATATTTCAGGCGTTTTATGCCCAAGCAAGCTCAAATCAACCAATTTCTTTAGAAGAATTGGTTACTTATTTATGGCTTCAGCAATCTTTTTTAGCTTTTATTATGCTATGGTTTCGTGATAATGAATTATTTGACTTAATCACAACAGGAAATATTGCTTATGAGCTATGCAGGCCAATTGGGATATATGAATATTGGTTTAGTAAATTACTTGCCCAGCGATTGGCTAGCGCATTATTAAGGTGTTTTCCAATATTATTGCTGGCTTTTTTGCTGCCACCAGCTTATCGGCTGATGTTGCCTCCAGATGTAAAAACGTTCTTGTTATTTTGTCTCTCTCTTTTATTAGGACTATTGGTTTTAGTAGCTATTTCTATGTTTATTTATATTTCTGTTTTTATCACATTATCGCCAATGGGGTCACTTTTAGTCTTTGGTGTAGTAGGGGAGTTTTTTGCTGGGATGGTTGTTCCTATTCCATTAATGCCAGAGTGGCTCCAACAAATTGTTTATCTCCTTCCTTTTCGATTAACGGCTGATTTTCCGTTCCGTGTTTATTCAGGGAATATTCCCAATGGAGAAGCGGTTGAGGGTATATTTATTCAGCTCGCTTGGCTGTTCGTACTTGCTTTTTTTGGGAAGATAGCATTACAAAAGGCGATGAAAAAAATAATTGTGCAAGGAGGATGAAGCTAGATGAAACTTTATTTTCAATACCTTCTCGTATTATTTAAATCACAAATGCAGTATCGAACATCATTCTGGCTGTTATCATTAGGGCAATTTCTTGTTCCGTTTTCTGCTTTTGCTGGATTATACTTCTTATTTGAGCGATTTGGACAAATAAAGGGCTGGGATTTTTATGAGGTTGCCCTTTGTTTTGCTATCATCCATATGGCTTTTGCATTAAGTGAATGCTTTGCAAGGGGATTTGATAATTTCTCCAGTCTCGTTGCAAGTGGTAATTTTGACAGATTACTTGTACGGCCAAGAACAACTTTTGTGCAAGTCCTAGGTTCTAAATTCGAGTTTACTAGAGTTGGCCGATTATTACAGAGTGTCATCGTACTAGGATGGGCTTTAAATAATCTAGCAATTGACTGGAGCTTCATGAAGGTGATAACCCTACTCTTAATGATAATAAGCGGGGTTTTCATTTTCACAGGAATCTTTATTTTGGCAGCGACCCTTAGCTTTTGGACCATACAAGGTTTAGAGATTGCGAATATTTTTACCGATGGCGGTAGAGAAATGGCCCAGTATCCGTTAAATATTTATCAAAAATGGGTGACACGCTTTTTTACGTTTGTGATTCCTTTTGGAAGTGTCAATTATTTACCTTTATTATACCTTTTAGGTAAAGGAGGAAAGGATGAATGGTTATACATGCTTGCGCCTCTAGCAGGAATATTTTTTATCCTTCCTTGTATTTTTGTCTGGATATTTGGTGTGCGACATTATCGATCAACTGGTTCTTAAAAGATGATGTTTTCTGTTCTATTAAAAGTGGTATAAAACTAGTAGATAATTTTATATCATCTAAAATGGAGGCGTTTAGAAAATGAGTAAAGAATCAACAACGAGCCCAGCGGGTAAAACACATCAACCTAATGAGAAGAAACAAAAGGATGAGGCTTCAAAAGGTATGAAAGAAACTCATGACCAGGCAAATACTAGTTTAACAGAAGGAACGATTGACAAGAAAAAAGGAAAAAGTAATTAATAATTCCTTGTTTTTCTATAAATACGATAAACAAAATGGAGAAGAATGAGTAATCATTCTTCTCCATTTTGTTTATGATAGATAGTTAGTTAATTAAGGATCTTATATAAGGTATAATGGGGAGTGGTGAAAATTTGTGAAAGAAAGGCTGTTTAGGGATGAAAAAAATATGGCTTATCGTAATTGGAATATTGATTCTATTCCTCCTTTTATTTAGCACCTATAAACTAATGAATGCAAGAACGTTTCAGTTATTTGGAGGATTAACCAATCATGTAGAGACTAATGAGAAGGTAGTTGCGTTAACATTTGATGATGGACCAACACAAAATGTGGAGGAGATATTAGCATTATTAGATACATATGATGCAAAAGCGACTTTTTTTCTTATCGGTAATGAAATAGAAAAAAGTCCTGAATTAGCAAGGGAAATTGCAAAAAATGGTCATCAACTTGGAAATCATACCTATTCTCACGAACGTATGATTTTTAAATCATATTCCTTTATAAAAAAAGAAATAGAAGACACAAATAAATTAATTGAACAAGCAGGATATACAGGTGAAATTGATTTCAGACCGCCAAATGGGAAGAAGATTATTGGACTTCCTTATTATTTGAAAAAAGCCAATATGGATACGATACTTTGGGACATCGAGCCAGATACTTATTATCAAGTGGCAGAGAAAAAAGTAAACTATGTGAAAGAATCAGTGAAGCCTGGTTCCATTATTTTAATGCATCCTATGTATGATCAAACGGGTGAGGAATTGAATGCAATAGAAGGTGTTTTAAAAGCATTAACGGAAGAAGGATATACATTTGTTACTGTTAATGAGCTCCAGCAATTAGACGGAGATAAATAAAAGGCAGTTGTTGGAGAATAACAATAAAAAGGTATTTGGACAAAACCAGACACCTTTTTATTGTTTATTCATCTATCAATTTAACGTATCTCTTTTTGCTGCATAAGGTGGATGCTCCATCCAGCCATTTTTAATCATAAGTTTTGCGGCATCTTCTACAAACGACGCTATTTGCATTAAGCCTCTTGTATACATAAAACCTATATCATGTCTGCCATTCACTGCAACCGAGTTTCCAAATGATCTAATCTTCATGGAAAACATATCCACTTTATGAAATAGCATTATTTTTTCAGAAAAAGGAGAAATGGTAGACGTTGTTATTAAATGGTCAATAAATGATGGTGCTGGTAAATCTTCATTATGTAGTTTTTCCATATAAAGCTCTACATGCTTATGAGTGAAATTTTTTCCTCTAATAAATAATTCGCGAATTTCTTCATTTTCTGTAACTTGGCTAAAAGCCATAATTAATGCTTTGCTTGCAGTATTGTTTTCAATATTGTCATAAAGATGAGCGATTTCTAATGCATGTAAAGGTCTTATGTGCCCAAAAAATCCATTTAAAAAATCCTTGTGAACAAATTCAGCTTTTTCAGGTAATGGAATAATAGCTGGTTTACTAATCAGTCCTTTTTTCATTAGCAGTTCGTTGATTTGCTCTATTAAATCCATAGTAGCTTTCATACAATAAATAAAAAATTCCCTAATATCTTCTCTGAAGACTAGTGGTACAGCTATATTATAAATACTCATCCCTGCTTTGGCAGTATATTTAAGATAATGCACATAGAATTCATCTTCAAATAAACGTGGGGCATCAAGATTTACATCTTCTTCTATAGAGAAACCTTTTGGAATTGGAAAATTCTCCTTCCTAAATATGCCTTCTGTCGTATTTAAGAATTCACTACATAATTTATAAGCCTTTTTTAATAAATTTTTAATATCTTGATCCTCCACATGCTGAAGGAAGAAATGGAGATAGCATTTAGACATGCTGTTTCCCGTATAAGTCGCCCAAAGTTTCCCCATTTCTGCTGATGTAAGCTTTTTAGTGAGGGCCGTTTTTGTTGAACGTATATTCAGTGGTTCACGCGTGTCCATGACAAAACTCCTTTGATTTGTTTTATTTTATTATTCTCCATCATTCCTTATTGTATGCTAAGTGTATGTACCGATTGTTTGATTGATATTAATAGGAGAATTGCTTTCCCTCTGTACATCAATCGTTTAGAATAATACAGAAAAAAGAAAATATATAGGAGAATATAATGAAAATATTAATAGTGGAAGACGATAAAACCATTGCTACGGGTTTAGAATATAGTTTACAAAGTGAAAAGTATGAAACAATTACATGCTTTAACGCAAAAACTGCAAAAAGAGTTTTAGAAGAGCAATTAACAGATATTGAATTATGTTTATTTGATTTGTCTCTACCAGATGGTTCTGGCTATGAGCTATGTGAGTATGTAAAAAGAAAATCGGATAAGCCTGTAATCTTTTTGACTGCTTTAGATGATGAAGTGAATGTTGTTATGGGACTCGATATGGGAGCAGATGACTATATTACAAAACCATTTCGCATAAGAGAACTTCTATCAAGAATTAAATCTGTTTTGCGACGGTATAATAAGCAGTTGCAGAATAATCCACTAATAGAAATAGATTCTATACGGATTAACACATTGGAAGGGAAAATTTATAAAAGGAATGAGGAAGTAATGGTTACAGCGCTAGAATACCGCTTATTTCTCATTTTTGCTAATAATATCGGACAAGTATTAACAAGAAGCCAGCTATTAGAGAAAATATGGGACGTGGCGGGAGATTTTGTTAATGATAATACTTTAACAGTCTATATTAAAAGGCTCCGCGAGAAATTAGAGGATGATCCTCAAAAGCCCACCATTATCAAAACCATTCGTGGACTTGGCTACAAGGTAGGAGATTGATATGATTCGTAATCGAGAAGTGAAAATCCTCACTATTATTTTAGTAATCACTAGTTTTTTTGCTATTGTCTATGCTGCTTTAGCCTATTCTATTTCAGTCGCAGTATATTTACTTAGCGTGCTTGTTATCGTTTTGGGCTGTTTTTATCAGTTTACAAGATATCGATATAAGCAAATAGATAAGCTATCGAGTTATTTGCAGCAAATAAGTAACGGAGATGAAAGTCTGGATATTCGGGATAATGTAGAAGGTGAATTGAGTATTTTAAAAAACAATATTTATAAGGTTACATTAATGCTATCGGAGCAGAGTGCACATCTACAGGAGGAAAAGTTAAAGCTAACAAATGCAATTTCCGATATCTCTCACCAATTGAAAACACCACTTACCTCCATGTTTGTCATGACTGATTTATTACGGAATCCACAGTTGGAGGAAATAAGAAGACGTGAATTTACGAACAATATTTCGATTCAGCTTGAAAGAATGGAATGGCTTGTTTCTTCCTTATTAAAATTATCGAAAATGGATGCCGGGACGATTCCTTTTAAAAAGGAGCAAGTGGATGTCAAAAAATTGATTTATAAGGCAGTAGAACCAATATTAATTCCCATGGATATTAAGGGACAGGCTCATGCAATTATGGGAGATGAGGATGTTACCTTTATAGGAGATTTTAATTGGACAGCAGAAGCGCTTATTAATATTTTGAAAAATTGTGTGGAGCATACCCCTGAAGGTGGAGAAATACATATTCGATTTTCTGAGAATGTATTATTTACAGAAATCGTTATTCAGGATACTGGAAAAGGCATCGCAAAAAAAGATTTACCTTATATTTTTAAACGATTTTATAAGGGAGAAAACGCAAGTGAAGATAGCATCGGTATAGGGCTGGCGATGGCATATAGTATGATCAAAAGCCAGCATGGTGATATTGAAGTGAGAAGTAAGTTAGGGGAAGGGACTACATTTCATATTAAGTTTTATAAACAGGTTATTTAGTGTGATTGGAATATTAAAGCAAGCGAAAAGAAGTGGCAATAAATATAAGAGATTGGCGTTCTAAGAAGGGATGAAAGCGAGAAACTGCTGTGCGGGTAGGAAAAGTAGCGTTCATAAAGGGGATGAAAACCAGAATCCGTAGTACTTCAAGAAAAGATAGCCTTCATCATCAAGCGAATGAAATCGAACCTCCATATAAAGCACAGATGAGCAGTACACATATTCGAAAGTGACTAAATTGTCACTTTAAAGTCACTACAGAGTCACTTTAGACAGATACACTAAGAGCATCAAGTAATTGGAGGACGATAAAATGGAAATTTTAAAAATAGAAAATTTGTCTAAAGTGTATGGAAAAGGGGAAACGGCAGTAAAAGCATTGGATAATGTTTCTTTTTCCGTTAATAAAGGTGAATTTGTGGCAATCATTGGACCTTCTGGATCAGGTAAATCTACATTGCTTCACATGTTAGGTGGGGTAGACAGGCCGACTAGTGGAAAAGTTTTTGTGGATAATACAGATATTTATCAATTAAATGAAACACAATTAGCTATTTTTAGAAGAAGACAAATTGGACTTATCTATCAATTTTATAACTTAATTCCCATTCTATCTGTAGAAGAAAATATCACGCTGCCGCTTCTATTAGATAACCATCAAGTAGATAAGGAGCAATTTAATCGCATTGTTTCTATATTAGGTCTACAACAAAGATTAGATCACTTGCCTAATCAATTATCAGGGGGACAGCAGCAGCGTGTTTCCATTGGACGTGCACTTATTAGCAACCCTGCTATTATGCTTGCAGATGAGCCTACAGGAAATTTAGATAGTAAAAATAGTGAAGAGATTATGGAACTATTAAAAATGTTTAATAAAACCTATAATCAAACATTAATTGTTATTACCCATGATGAACGGATTGCGCTACAAGCAGATCGTGTGATTTCTGTTGAAGATGGAAAAATCGCCAAAAATGAGGTGATTCGTCCATGAATATAATGAATAAACTCACTTTAAGAAATTTAAAGGAGAACAAGCGAAGAACATTAGTGACGATTATTGGTGTCATTATAGCTGTCAGTATGTTGACAGCTGTTTCGACACTTGGTGTTTCGTTTATCGATTTATTAAAAAGAGACAGTATTGCAAGAGACGGTGAGTGGCATGCACAATTTATTGGGGTTAATAATGAGCAAGCCAAAGAGTTAAGGAAGGATAGTAACATGGAAAAAGTTATCCTATCCAATAATTTGGGCTATGCGAACTGGAAGGATTCAAAAAATGACAGTAAACCGTATTTATTTTTTAAACAATATGATGAGCAAGGATTTGAACAATTTTTAATTACCTTAAAAGAAGGGACATTCCCCAAGGCATCTAATGAAATTATCATACCTGATGAAATGAGGAAGAAGGGGAATAGTAAGTATGCCATCGGTGAGGAGATAAATGTTAGCATTGGGGAAAGGCACTTTCAATTAGAGGAAGAAGATTCTATCCTAACACAAACAGATCCTTTGCAAAGGAATGAAGAAGGAAAAAGTGTCGAGGAAATTCAGCAGGCAAAATCCTATACATTCAAAATTGTCGGTATTATGGAAACACCATCTTGGGAACCTTCCTGGTCACCAGGATATACTGTTATTAGCTATTTAGATCAAAAGGAGTTAACAACTAGTAGTAGCGTAAATGCAAGTGTTGTGATGAAAAAGGTAAAGCAGTCTATATATGAGGACTCGGAATCATTGGCAAAGAAATTAGCTATTGCAAAAGTGGATTTTAATAATGAGTTACTGCGTTATTATGGCGTATCATCGAATGATAACCTGCTTCTAACGATGTATTCTCTAATAGGTATTGTCATACTTGTTATTGTTATTGGTTCTGTAGCACTGATTTATAATGCATTTGCCATTAGTGTGTCGGAACGGGCAAGACATTTGGGGATGCTATCAAGTGTAGGTGCAACGAAGAAGCAAAAAAGAAATTCTGTTTTCTTTGAAGGTGTGGTGATAGGCGGCATCAGCATTCCATTAGGAATAATTGCTGGAATCGTTGGAATTGGAATTACTTTCACTTTTATCAATAAGTATTTGCAAGATGCCTTAAACTCTACACAAGGATTAAATGTAGTGATAACGCCTTATTCCATCCTATTTTCTATTATTATTTCCATTGTAACAATTTTTATTTCAACCTATTTGCCAGCTAGGAAAGCATCGAAGATTTCAGCAATTGATGCAATTAGACAAACACAAGATATTAAATTATCAGGGAAAAAAGTGAAAACATCCAAATTTGTTCGCAAAGTATTTGGCATAGAAGCTGAAATTGGTTTAAAAAACTTAAAACGGAATAAGCGTAGATATCAAACAACCGTTTTTTCTTTAATTATTAGTATTTTGCTTTTCTTAGTCGTATCTTATTTTACTGATAATATGAAAAAATCAGTTGAACTGTCACAAGAAAATATCGACTATGATATTACTGTGTCTGCTGAATCAAACGTTGCAGAGGAAGAGATGCAGATTTTAGCAAATGTTCCTAGTATTACAGAAAGTAATTTAATTAAAAGCACATATGTAAGTACCTATTTAGATAAAAGTGTTTTAAGTGAAAATAATACAAAATCGGTTGAAAATGGTGATGCGTTCTTAGAGGAAGGCAAACTTCCGTTTACAGTGAATTTCTTTGTTCTATCTGAATCAGCTTTTAAGCAATATGCACAAGAAGTAGGCTTTAATATCAATGAATATACGAATCCAGCTGAACCAAAAGGGATTGTGATCGAAAATGTATCTTATTTTGATCCATATGGAGAGAAATTTGTTGAGGAAAAAGTACTGAATGCTAAACCTGGGGATTATATTGATCTCTACATGTATAGGGAAGGCAGCGAAAAGGAAGAGATGTTTAATAAGGTTCAGATTGGCTTATTTACAAATGAATCATTCATGGGAATGAAAGCTGATAATTATAGAATGATAACAATGATTATCTCTAATGAAGTAGCAGAAAATTTATTTGAAAATGAAAAAAATATTACGATGAACTACAATCTCTATTTAAACAGCGATAATCCGGATAAAGCAGAAGAAGAATTAGACGATCTAAAGTCAGGATCCATGTATATATACAATGTGGAAAAGAATCGTAAGCAATCTGAACAGATGATTATGATTATGTCTGTCTTTATGTATGGATTTATTACCCTTATTTCCTTAATCAGTATTGCAAATATTTTTAATACCATTTCTACCAGTATTTCCTTACGAAAAAGGGAATTTGCGATGCTGCGTTCTGTTGGGATGACGCCAACTGGTTTTAATAAAATGATTTATTTTGAAAGCATTTTTTATGGGATAAAAGCATTGATGTATGGTATTCCCATTAGTATAGGAGTAATAGCTGCACTATATTGGTCTATAAGCAATACATTTGAATATGGCTTTGAACTTCCGTGGTTGAGTATTCTGTTTGTAGTAATCGCAATTTTTATCATTGTTGCATCTGCAATGCTCTATTCAGTCAGCAAAATTAAGAAAGAAAATATAATTGATGGTTTAAAGCAAGAGAATGATTAATAGGAAACGAATAAAATTAGGTAAGAATGACAAAAAACTCGTCCGTTTTGGCGGGTTTTTTTCATATGAAAATGCAAGCAGGTAAGTAAAAGAGGAATGTAGAATCAGTAAGAAAGACGGAGGAGGATAAAAAGGATGACTGATATTTTACAACAAAATAAGAAAAGCTGGGATATAGTAGCCCATCATTTTAACGGAATTGACGCACTACCTAGTTATGGCCCTTTTTGCCAAACAGAAGAAGAATTAAGGTTATTTAAAGAGATAAAAAATAAAAAGGTGCTTGATATCGGCTGTGGCAGCGGACATTCTTTACTGTATATGGCTGACAAAGGAGCTAGTGAATTATGGGGTGTAGACTTATCTGAAAAGCAAATAGAGACAGCAAAAGAAACACTTAAAGATATGCCTTCCCAGTTATATTGTGCTGCGATGGAAAAAGATATTGCCCTTCCTAAGGAATATTTCGACATAGTTTATTCGATTTATGCCATTGGGTGGACAACGGATTTAGCTACGACATTTAACCTTATTTATTCGTATTTAAAGCCAGGAGGAGCGTTTATTTTTAGTTGGGACCATCCGCTATATGCATATATGCAAAGTGAAAACGGTCAAATCTCTCTTACAGGTTCTTATCAGGAAGAAGGTATAACAACATATCCAAGGTTTAAAGGGGAAGAAGCACCAGTAGTGATACCAAAAAGAAAAATGAGCACCTATATAAATGAACTAATTAAAGCTGGATTTACGATTGAATGTGTAATGGAAAGTGAGGTTTCCAAAAACTTTGAAAAAGTAGAGGAGGAAATCTCTGATCGCTATTATTCCTTATACAAAGCAAGAAAATTTCCAACTACTATGATTATTAAAGCAAGAAGAGCATGACGTGTGGGGAGCCACATGTCATTTTTAATGCTTTAAGTTTTTTGAAAAGAGAGAAGTAAAGACAGATAGAAATTCTCACTGCTCATCGAGGATTTGTAACCAAAAGAAGTACACGGTTATTAATAGACATTCCTTTTAATGGAATCTATAATTTAATTAGTTTGTTAAAATAATCACATTATTTAAAACTAGTAACCTTTTTTTGATAGCTTATGTAAACGTATTCTTAGCAAGTATTTTAATAACCAGGATAAAAATAAGGTCTAGAATTATTAGAAAAGCATTTTTCCTACTATGCCTTATTTTTAAATATATTAAAAAGGGGTTTTGAAAATGGTAACTGCTTTAGATGCAACAACAGTATTGGACAAGGAGTATGGTCTGTACATTAATGGTCAATGGATAAAAGGTTCAGAAGGTAATCTCCTTAGCAGCTATAACCCTAGTAATGGAGACAAGTTGGCTGATTTTGTAGATGCTACCTATGCAGATGTTGATCAAGCAGTAGAGGCTGCAACGCAAGCTTTAAAAACATGGAAGAAAGTAAGTTTGATAGAGAGAAGCAATTTATTATTAAAAATTGCTGATTTAATCGATGAAAATGCGGAAAAGTTAGCATTAGTGGAGACATTGGATAATGGGAAGCCGCTCAGAGAAACAAGAAATATTGATGTTCCATTAAGCTCTGACCATTTTCGTTATTTTGCTGGGGTAATCCGCTCAGAAGAAGGAACTGCCCAAGCATTTGATGAGGATACCTTATCTATTTCAATAAAAGAGCCTATTGGGGTGGTTGGACAAATCATTCCTTGGAATTTCCCGTTATTAATGGCTGCCTGGAAGATTGCACCAGCTATCGCAGCTGGCAATACAGTAGTTATCCACCCATCTTCTACTACGTCGTTAAGCTTATTGGAATTGGCGAAACTATTTGATCAAGTATTGCCAAATGGAGTAGTCAATGTCATTACAGGTCGTGGTTCTCATTCTGGAGACTATATGTTAAATCATAAAGGATTTGCAAAAATTGCTTTTACAGGATCAACGGAAATTGGTCAAGAAGTTGCGGTTGCAGCAGCGAAAAGACTAATCCCATCAACACTTGAGCTAGGCGGAAAGTCAGCGAATATCATCTTTAATGATGCACCAATGGAGCGAGCATTGGAAGGGGTTCAATTAGGAATTCTCTTTAACCAAGGACAGGTTTGCTGTGCTGGTTCCCGTATTTTTATCCAGGAAGGAATATATGATGAGTTCCTTGCCAAGATGAAACTTGCATTTGAAGATGTAAAAGTTGGCTTGCCTTGGGAAGATGATGTTATCATGGGAGCACAAATAAACGAGCGTCAATTAAAACAAATTTTAGAATATGTAAAAATTGGGGAAGAAGAAGGAGCGAGAGTTGTAACAGGAGGCTGCCGACTCGAAAACAATGGACTGGAAAAAGGGGCATTTATGGCACCAACGATTTTAGCGGATGCTACAAATAAGATGCGCATTGCTCAAGAAGAAATTTTTGGCCCAGTTGCAACAGTGATAAAATTTAAGACCGAAGAAGAGGTTATTGAGCTGGCTAATCAATCTGAGTTTGGTCTTGGAGGAGCAGTTTTCTCCCGTAATATTAATACAGCATTACGTGTAGCTAGAAGTGTGGAAACAGGTCGTATGTGGGTGAACACATATAATCAGCTTCCAGCAGGAGCACCATTTGGAGGGTATAAAAAATCAGGGATCGGCAGAGAAACATATAAGAGTATATTGGATGGCTATACTCAAACGAAAAATATTTATATCGTAACGAAAGAAGAAACAGAGGGATTGTATTAAAGTAAAGTAGGAAGCTGCTAGGACTTTGTCTTGGTGGCTTTTTTTATGCTTGAAATTTCATGTATAATTTGCTCTTAGATAAAAAGAAAAAATTTATACAATTTTTCGCGAACTTTTTTCTCGATACAAGGTCTAATGTATAGAACAACAGGGGAGGTGATTAATTGGAAGAGTTAGAGATTAGTAAGAAAGCTATTAAAGGAGATGATGATGCCTTTTTGGAAGTAATGCAATTATATAAAGAATCATTGCTAAGAGCTGCTTTAGCATTTCTAAAAGATGAACATGCAGCAATAGAAGCATTGCAGGAAGTGACATATCGAGCCTACAAAAAAATACATACGGTAAAAGAGCCAGCCTATCTAAAAACATGGCTAACAAGGATTATGATTAATTATTGTCAAGATCAAGTAAAGAGATCAAACAGAGTTATTTCTGATAACCAAGTATATGATATATCTGTTTACCAAGACCAATCCTTGATTGAACTAAAGGAAGCTCTTGAATTGTTATCTAATGAAGACCAGCAATTAATCTATTTAAAATATTTTCAAAATACGAAGATCAAAGAAATTGCCGCAATGGAAAAAATACCAGAAGGAACCGTAAAGTCTCGATTACATAAAGTACTGAAAACATTAAGACTATATTTTAAGGAGAAAGGAGAGAGTGAGCATGTATGAAGAAGAGGAACAAAGGTTATTAAAATTTAAAAAAGAATATGAAAAAGTCGAATTGCCAATAGAACAGGGAGATGAAGCCATTTTAAGCGGATTTATGAAAGCAAAGCGAGAAAAAAGTCTGCTTAAGAAAAAACAAAAAAGATTGCTTGGGCTTGCGATTGCAGCAATTATCATCGTTTCCTTTATAACATCTATTCGAATATCGCCAACTTTTGCAAATGCGCTCACATCTATCCCTGGGATGGAATGGATGATTGGTTTTATTGAACAAGATAAAGGCTTTTCCGCCATTATAGAAAATGATTATTATCAAAAGGTAGATGTTTCTGAGACAAAAGGAGATTTGACGTTAACGATAGATGGAGTGGTTATGGATGAATCAGGAATAAATGTATTTTATACATTGAAATCAACAAACCCTCTCACAGGAGGAGAAATAAAGTATATTAATCTCCTTAATAAAGAAGAATTTCCTGAGCATTCACGTAGCTATAATGTATATTTTCCTGATGATATCCAAAATGAATTTCAAGATATGGTCGAGTACCAATTTGTGGACTCTTTTTCTTTTGATGAATTAAAGTTTAACTTTGAATTAGTTATAGTAATGGACAATCAAGAAATAATATTTCTGATTCCTTTTGAACTCAAGGAAAATGTAAAAAAGAATATAACTTATCCAATAAACCAGGTTGTGGAAGTTGAGAATCAAAAAATCACGATAGAAGAAATTATCGTGTACCCATTACGAATTGGAGTGAAGGTAGCATTTGATCCTACAAATACAAAAGAAATTTTGGGATTTGAAGATATGCGATTGGAAGATGAAAACGGTGAGGTATGGACTTCTATTGCAAATGGTACTGTAAATAGGACTTTGAGTAAGCATGAGAAAATGTATTATTTACAATCTAATTATTTCGAAAAGCCGAAAGAACTTTATTTGAGGGTAAATAAATTAATGGCAATTGATAAGGAAGATGCGGTGGTTATTGTAGATACGGAAGCAAATAGGTTAGTAAAAAGTCCGAAAGACGGTAAACTTAAATTAGGAGAAACGTCTAAAGCACAAGCGGAATTTTTTATGGTATCTGATTCAGAGGATATGTATACTATCTTTGATGAGCCTATTGATGCAACAGGAAAGGAACTAAGTATACCATCAACTGAATTTTACAATCATGAAAACAAAAAATATTGGAATATGTTTTTCGAAAATAGCGAGTACAAAAATCCATTGCAAATGAAATTGACATTTTACCCTAATTACATCGAAGGAGATGTAAAGATAGAAGTAAAATAAGCTGTATGCTTTGGTAGTGGTATTCATCATACCATTACCAAAGCACGCGGTTTTTTATTGTAAGCGTTCCATTTTTGTGTTAAAGTATAGTTACGTAAACGTTTACGTAAAGGGTGAAGGAAATGACGATAACCATTAAAGATATAGCAAATGCTGCAAAAGTATCTACAGCAACTGTTTCGAGAGTTTTAAACGGTGCAGGTGGTTACAATGAAGAGACAAAAATTAAAATCCTGCAAATCGCAAAAGAACTAGGCTATCGGAGAAATGAAATGGCAAGAAGCTTAGTAAAAAAATCGAGTAATTTAATAGGTATTATCATGCCAAGTGTATCGACGATTTTTTATGCGGACATTGTTAATGGAATGGAAAAGGTAGCGCAAGCACATGGATTTAGTGTTATTTTATCCCATGCAGGAGAAAAAGGTAATCGATTAATTGACTGCTTAAAAATGCTGGAAGAAAGAAAAGTGGATGGGCTTGTTATTGTATCCATTCCACTAAAGGAAGAACAAATTCAAGCAATTGAATCATTGAGTATACCGTATGTGTTACTGTCAACAGATACCAAAAATAAGCGAATACCTTTTATAAAAGTAGATGATTATGAAGCTTCGTATGCTGCTACAAAGTATTTAATCGATTATGGACATCAAAAAATAGGCTTGGCAGGTGTGGACTTCTCTGATCGAGTAGCTGGGATAGCAAGGATGGAAGGATATAAAAGGGCATTATGTGATCATGAAATAAGCTTTTCTGCCAACTATATAAAAGCAGGAGATTATAGTTTTTCAGCAGGAAAAGAAGCGCTCTATGCTTTCCATGCAGAAAAGACTGATATAACAGCAGTATTTTGTGTAAGTGATGAGGTAGCACTTGGGATCATTTCAGCCGCCTTTGAACTGGGCATACAAATACCAAATGATCTATCTGTCATGGGCTATGATAATACAAGAGTTGCAGAAATGGCAGTCCCTCCATTAACAACGATAGAGCAACCGTTTCAGGCAATGGGAGAGAAGGGTTGTTTAAAAATAATAGAGGCTATTCAGCAAAAGATAACAGTAAAAACAGAAATGCTCCCATTTGCTATAGTGGAAAGAGCTTCCGTGAGTAAAAGGGATTACTAAATTTTTTTGAATTTTACGTTTAGGTATATATTTTAAAAGGAAGAAGGTTTTTAAATGGAAAAGAAATGGTGGCAAACGTCTGTTGTATATCAAATATATCCAAGAAGCTTTCAAGACAGTGATGGAGATGGAATTGGAGATTTAAGAGGTATCATCAATCGCCTTGATTATTTGCAAAAGCTAGGAATTGATGTGATTTGGCTAAGCCCTGTATATAAATCGCCCAATGATGATAATGGCTATGATATTAGTGACTATGAAGATATTATGGATGAATTTGGAACAATGGCAGATATGGATGAATTAATCGCAACAGCGAATGAAAAGGGTATTAAAATTGTCATGGATTTAGTCGTAAACCACACATCAGATGAGCATAAGTGGTTTATTGAAGCAAAAAAAGGAAAAGACAATCCGTATCGAGATTACTATATTTGGCGAGACCCGGTAAATGGAGAAGTACCCAATGAGTTAAAATCGACTTTTAGCGGTTCTGCATGGGAATATGATAAAGAAAGTGGTCAATATTTCTTGCATTTATTCAGTAAGAGACAGCCAGATTTAAACTGGGAAAATGAAAAAGTGCGGGCAGAAGTTTGGAAGATGATGAACTACTGGTTAGAAAAAGGAATCGGTGGCTTCCGTATGGATGTGATTGATTTAGTAGGGAAGAAACCAGATCAGGGCATTACTGGAAATGGACCTAAGCTTCATGATTATCTCCAAGAAATGCATCAAAAAACGTTTGGTAATTATGATGTTTTAACAGTTGGGGAAACATGGGGAGCGACACCTGAAATTGCTAAATTATATTCCAATCCTGCTAGAAAAGAGCTTTCCATGGTCTTTCAATTTGAACATATTGGATTAGATGAGCAAGAGGGGAAACAAAAATGGGACCTTAAGCCGTTAGAAATAAATCAATTGAAATCCATTCTAGCAAAATGGCAAACTTCTTTAGGTAATGAAGGCTGGAACAGCTTATTCTGGAATAATCATGATTTACCAAGAATCGTTTCTCGCTGGGGTAATGATAGGGAGTATCGAATAGAAAGTGCAAAAATGTTCGCTATCCTTTTACATTTAATGAAAGGAACTCCTTATATTTATCAAGGGGAAGAAATTGGGATGACCAATTGCCCGATTACTGATATTAGCCAAGTAAATGATATTGAAAGCATTAATATGTATTATGAACGATTAGAGCAAGGCTATACAAAAGAGGAAATCGTCCATTCGATTAATGCAAAGGGAAGAGACAATGCAAGAACGCCTATCCAATGGGATGAGACAGAAAATAGCGGTTTTACAGTAGGAACACCTTGGCTGCACGTAAACCCAAATTATACGGAAATAAATGTGAAAAACAATTTAGAAGATCCAAATTCTGTCTTTTATTGCTATCAATCTTTAATTCAATTAAGAAAAGACAACCCAATCGTAGTATGGGGAGATTTTGAGCTAATCGAAGATACGGAAGAAGAGATTTTTGCTTATACACGAAAGTTTGAAGGAAAAACTTGGGTAGTAGTGGCCAACTTTAGTGACCAAGAAAAAATGCTGCATTTACCAGAATTTAACGAGTGTGATGAGGTGATTATTAGTAATTATCATCGTGAAAGTGTGGATTTTGGAAATGTGCATTTAAAGCCATATGAAGCTTTTGTTGTAAGCATTTGATCGAAAACATTACGGAAGCTGTCAACATCATCGATAAGTGAGATATTGACAGCTTTTTTTATTTTCTCTAGAAAAAATAAAAAAAATATTATCAATTCTGATAAAATAAAGTAAGATATAGTTGGGGATTAGTTAATAGGGTAAACAAACTATTGAAAGCGTTTCAATCTATGTTCATTTAAAGACATGGAAATGAAGGCGATTTCAAATTAGAAGTGGGAAAATAAGAGAGAAAGAATGATTATTAGAAGGAGTGATTAATATGAATTATAGTCAAAGATCAATGGGAGAAGTAAACGGAGCAAAGATAACGGAATACACCTTTACTAATAACAATGGAATGAGTTTTTCTAGTATAAATTATGGCTGCATCATCACAAAAATAATAGTTCCAGATAAAGATGGCAACAAGGAGAATGTGGTGCTTGGTTTTGAAACAGTTGAGGAGTACAGACAGAATTCAGGGCCTTATTTAGGGGCAATTGTTGGGAGAATTGCCGGAAGAATTAAGGCTGGACAATTTAAGCTTAATGGCCAAGAATATCGTTTAAATGCAAATACTCCACCTAATCATTTACATGGAGGAAATGTTGGTTGGAGTGAAGTAGTCTTTGATTATTCTATAGTAGAAGAGGAAGAGGCAATTGGAATCCGATACACTTATCATAGTCCTGATGGAGAAGAAGGATATCCTGGTAATTTTGATCTTACAGTGGATTATTTATTAACAAATGATAATGAAATTGTCCTGACTTACAAAGGAAAAACGGATAAAGAAACACCTGTAACGGTAACCAATCATACCTATTTTAATCTTAGTGGAAATAATAAAAGAGATATAACCGAACATGAACTTATTGCAGATGTGGATCGATTCTTAGAGCTGGATGAAGGATTTATTCCAACAGGAAAAATGGTCCCAACAGAAAATACGCCATTTGATTTTGCAGAAGGAAAGCTATTGAAAGAAGGAATGGACAATAACTTCGAACAAAATATTTTAGTAGGCAATGGCTATGATCATCCACTTATCTTCTCTGCTGAAGGTACACATTCTGCTATTTTACGAGATAAAGAAAGTGGTAGGGAATTGTCTTTAGTTACAAATCAGCCTGCAATCATTCTTTATACAGGCAACCAGTTAGAGGATAAGTATGATTTTAATGGCGTAATTGGAAGAAAATACTTAGGGGTATGCTTAGAAACGCAAGGTCTTCCTGATGCAATAAATCACCCTGAATTCCCATCCGTCGTTTTGAAACCAGAAGATACGTATTATGCAGAAACAAAATGGAAGTTTCGGGTAATAGAATAAAAGAATAGTGGGAAGATTTATAGAGAGACTAAATGGATATAATGGGAGTGCTCTCATATTAGTACTCCGAATTGCTTTCTTTTTTGTCGATCCAAGTCATCAGTAAAAGATACTGATGGCTTCTTTTCTTTTTCTCCTGATGGTTAAAGGGTTCTCATTCAATTTAAATTAAAATTGTTTCAAAAGGTGAAATATAGGGAGCTTTATATTTTTTATGATTTCTCTTAAAATAGGTTTATGTTTCATTGGTATGGGTATATAATACTATATAATTTAAAAACTTGTTAAATTATGAGAAAGTTATAAAGGTAGAAAGCTTTGATTAATCAACTTATTTGGGCGCTTTGTTGATTATGAGCTACTAGCGCAACCGGCTAACCAAACTATCCTTGTTTTGTTAGCTTTTTTTATGAATACAAAAGAGTCATATTTCTAATGAATGTTCAGTTCCAGCATCAATGTACCAGCATAAATCAAGTCTCCGCTATCAAGAAAAAGGTACACTAATACGATAATTATAACTATTAGAGATTCGATTATTTAGTTGATGTGCTTTGACGATCCTTATCGTTAATAAGGAGCTTGTGCTTTTTTAAAAACAGGGGGCAGCATATGAGTGAACTTATTAGCTATCAAAAGATAGTAATACATGATCATACAGAAAAAGAATGGAAAGGTAAGATAAATAAGGATTTAAGAGATTGGTTGTCAGGGGATTTTATGCTTAGTGTAGGAATAGGCGAAGCTGTAAACAATGCAATAGAACATGGGGATTTTCCCGTTATATTAGATATACATTATACAAATAGAGCGATTGACATGCGAATTAAAGATCATGGGAATGGGTTTAATGTAACAAAGAAAATCAATGATATTGAAAAATATGGAACAGAAAAGCTCATGAGTGATATCGTCTTAGAGGAACGTGGTAGAGGTATTTTAATGATGATGCAAATCTTTCAAAAAGTGCAATATAATGAAATGGGGAACGAAGTGTTTTTATGGAGGGAAAGGAAGGAAAATGCAGAAGCAATATAATCAAAGAGAGAATAATCATTTAAGTAGGGCTGTTTCTTTAGAGACAGTCCTATTTACGTGTGGTTAAATTTTAATAATGTCATTTTTTTCTATAATCTACTGATTTCTATAAATGAATCGTTTATTATTAGTATATTACGGTAAAAAAGTAGTTTGAGAAGAAGGTAGGAGAAAACAACATGGAGAAAGTGACCTATAGCAACATCCACAAGGAAGGGAAACAAATAATGGAATCTATTAATTGGATCCATGTTCATAATGAGGAAATGTTGCTTCAATATGACAGTAATTTTATACAATTTAAAACAATGCCTACAATAAGCGAATTTGAGCAGGCGGAGGAATACCTTAAAGTGTTTCACCAAAAGACTGGTCAAAAGCATCTTAAGTTTATTTTTCCAGAAAACCAAAAGTTTACGAAGGAGTTACTAGAGCATATTGTAAGTAAATGTTATTATGACGTGGGATTTACTGAACTTTATGCGATTAATCCTCGTGAATTTCCTGTATTGTCTCCTATTGAAGATATTCTTATTCAGAAAGTTACGGAGGAGAATTTTGAGGACTATCTGCAATTAGAATATAATCAAGACTTGGAATATGGAATAGATTATGCAAAAGGAAAAACAGAAGTATATCGGAAAAATTTTAGCAATCCTCATTTCTTGCAGATAATTGCTTATTATAAAGGAAAAGGGGCTGGTGCTTTAGAAGTAATTCTTGGCAATAAAACAGTCGAAATTGACGGAATCTTTGTAATTGATGAATATCAGCGAAAAGGGATTGCTGCTCGTATGCAAAAAATGGTGATGGACTTATTTCCAGATAAGACGATTATCTTGCTGGCAGATGGTGAAGACACACCAAAAGAAATGTATAAAAAGCAAAACTATCAAAAACAAGGTTTCCAATATGAAGCTTTAAAAGAAAAATATGATGTTTTATAGATAAAAAGGAGTCGATTGTATTGAATAAGCCTATACTTGTCTATCGCGGAAAATATGTAGAAAGTACACATAATATTCATATTGCTGTAGTAAATAAAGAAGGTAGATTGCTATATTCCTATGGAAATCCCAATAGAATGACTTTTCCTAGATCGTCGATGAAGCCATTTCAAGCGATTCCCCTTTTAGAGACAGGAGCAGCGGATACATATTCATATAGTAATGCAGAAATAGCAATTGCGTGTGCTTCCCATGCTGGAGAATCCTTCCATCGAGAAACAATTCTTCAGCTGTTAGAAAGATTAGGGATTAAAGAGGATCACCTACAATGTGGAACACATACACCATGGAATTTAACAAGCTATAAAGAGCTGTTGAGAAATGGAGGAGATGTGACCCCTGTTTACAGTAATTGTTCTGGAAAGCATACCGGTATGCTTGCTACTGCTATTCATATGAAGGAAGATATTGCTAATTATCGAGAAGTAGAGCATCCTCATCAGCAGCGAATATTAGAGGCGATTGAAGAAATATGTGATTTTCCAAAAGAAAAAATAAATCTTAGTGTAGATGGTTGTGGCGTACCAGTCCATCAACTACCTCTATATCATGTAGCACTAGGTTATGCAAGACTAGCGAGCCCTGATTCTATTAAATCAGAAAAGCGAATAAAGATAGTCAAACGGATAAGAGACAGTATGATGGAATTTCCTGAAATGGTTGGCGGCACAAGCAGATTTGATACGGACTTAATGAACGCTTATCAAGGACGGATTGTTTCAAAAGCAGGTGCTGAGGCTGTTCAGTGTATGGGCCTTGTCAAAGAAGGAATCGGAATTGCGATTAAGGTAGAAGATGGAGGAACACGAGCAGTAAATGTTGCGGCAATGGAGGTTCTAAGTCAGCTAGGCTATAAAGAGGAGGGAATTTTTACAGATTTAGAAAAATATGTGCATACACCAGTGCTAAATGCAAGAAAAGAAAAAATCGGTGAAATACGTGCAAATTTTAATTTGGAACGAGCGTATCAGCTGAAAAATAATGATACAAAGGAGTAGATGAATGAAACATTATTTGAATGTAAAAGAAGGAAACAATAGCTGGCCGCGCTATTTAGCTTCTATTTTATTAGCTGTTGGATTTATGATTGCTGGTTCTATTGTTTATTTCATCATCGAGTTATTGCGCGTGGAGTTGGACGGGAACGATGCTACATTTATAGATTTGGATACAGGCATGGTTGTCGGCGGAAATGGCACTATTAGTTTATTAATGACACATATTATTTATATCTTTGCTTTAGTTGGTTTATGGATTGGCGTACGATTTATACACAAAAGAAAA
Source organism: Niallia sp. HCP3S3_B10 (assembly GCF_052064465.1). Lineage (NCBI taxonomy): Bacteria > Bacillati > Bacillota > Bacilli > Caryophanales > Bacillaceae > Niallia > Niallia sp. HCP3S3_B10. The sequence continues at coordinate 62,560 of NZ_JBQHVO010000002.1, forward strand.
TTTCGAACATTGATTACAGGGGAAGAAAGAGTAAATTGGAAAAAGATTGGCTGGGGATTCGCCATATTTACTGGGCTATTCCTTGTTACATCTGTTATTGATTTCTTGATAAATGCCCCTGACTATACGTGGAATAATGTTTCACTTTCTGATTATGTCTTTTTATTCCTTGTCGTTATTCTTTTTGTTCCAATTCAAACAACGGTAGAAGAGCTTTTATTTAGGGGATTATTACTACAATGGGTAGGAAAAAAACTAAAAAATCCTATTTTATTAGCACTAATTGTTGGACTAATTTTTGGATCTTTGCATTTTACTAATCCTGAAATGAATGATTCTGCCATATTAGTAGGCTTAGATTATTTGCTTGCAGGATTTGCTTTAACCTTTATAGCTGTAAAAACACGCAGTTTAGAGTTATCGATTGGTGCACATGCGGCAAATAATATGATGATCTTCTTATTATTTACATATGATGATTCAGTTGCAGGTGATATCCCAAGTCTTTTTAGAATTATTGATACAAGTCCATTGTATTCGTTGATCTGGTCCATTGTCATTTTTGTTGCTTTTTATTTAATATGTAGGAAAAAATATGAAGTAAGATAAGGGGTTATTTATTCAGCTAAAAGAATAGGAAGAAGAAAATGGTCTATCTATGTAGGCTATTTTTTTTTGAAAGGAGAAATGATAATTAGTCATTTAGAACAAATGTTCTTAATTTGAGTCTTAAGCCTCTTATCAAAATAATTCGGAATTGTTAAAATTATTATAGTGTAGTGATTCTATTATTAGGAGGCTGTTATATGAAAAAAGAATGTAGAGTAATTCCTTATCAAGTGAAAGAAGTATTAGATCTATCAACAGAAATACCAAAAGGAATTGAACTAATTCAAGCACCTGATTTATGGAATAAAACAAAAGGAAAAGGGATAACCATTGCCATCTTGGATACTGGGTGTGATATAAATCATCCAGATTTACAAGAACGGATTATAGGTGGGAAAAACTTTACCGATGATGACAATGGGAGTCCGGAAGTTTATATGGATTATAATGGGCATGGGACACATGTTGCTGGAACAATTGGGGCATCAGGAAAAGACAGCGGATTGACAGGAGTTGCGCCAGAAGTTTCTCTTTTAATTGTAAAGGTTTTAAATGGACAAGGTTCTGGGCAATATGATTGGATTATAAACGGAATTTATTATGCCATTGAGCAAGGGGCAGATATTATTTCCATGAGTCTTGGTGGACCTGAGGATGTAGCAGAATTACATGAGGCAGTGAAAAAAGCTGTCGAAGCCCAAATTCTCGTCGTGTGTGCAGCGGGGAATGAAGGGGATGGCCTAGATTCAACCGAAGAATTAGGATATCCGGCTGCCTATAATGAAGTGATAAGTGTTGGTGCCGTAGACTTAGAGCGAAATTCTTCTCGTTTTTCCAATTCGAATCGAGAAGTTGATTTAGTAGCTCCTGGGGAAGAAATTCTCTCTACCTTTTTAGATGGGAAATACGCAAGCCTAACAGGAACCTCGATGGCTGCCCCTCATGTGAGCGGTGCTTTAGCATTAATTAAATTAATTAGTAATGAAGCTTTTGAACGAAATTTAACAGAGCCAGAAATTTATGCTCAATTAATTAAAAGAACCATCCCATTAGGAAATAAACCAAGCATAGAAGGCAATGGAATTCTCTATTTAACGGCTCCAGATGAATTAAAGGAAAAACTCCAATCAGCAGTCCAATTACTAGTTGCTAATAGCTATTAAAAGGAATAAACTTTCAAAATAAATCTATTTTAGTGGACAAGCTTCTTGAAAGTGGGAGTTTGTCCACTTTTTTATAGCGGAAAAAAGATTAAATAGTCAAAAATCAAAAATATTTTCCAAAAATGCCAATCCAATCAATACACAATCATTCATACATATATAAACAAAACTTCTACCTAATTTTACAATACTCCCATAATAGAAATGTTATGAAAAAAGTAGTAAAGTGTAAGGAGGTATTTGTGCGTAACTTGTAATATTAAAAGAAGGAGATTAGATTGTTGAATATCGTTATTACACGAAAAATGGTCCTGGAGATGTGTGGTCCTGTTTCTTTAAAAAGAGGCGAGGCATTTTCAAAGAATCATAAGGTGTTGTTTAAAGAATATAGAGAAGACTACTGTGAAGCATTCGTTCAAGCAGCAGAAGACTTTGCTGTAATGGTGGCTGTAGAAGCTGGTGAAATAAAAGCGAATTGTTCTTGTCCAAAGCTAGCTTCCTTTCAAAAAGAATGTCAGCATATTGCAGCTGTTTTGCTGGAGATTAAGAAATTTCAGCTGAGTGGCAAGGAGCCTGCTACTATGCAAGAAACGAATACAAATGTATCAGATGATTTTTTTGCTTTATTTAATCAGACTAGTTTTCCTTCACCAAAGAAACAACGCCACTTTGAGAAAAGAGAAGTAGTTCCAGTTGAATTTTTGATGAAAATTATTCCAGTTGGATCAGAAGCGAATATGTTTGGCATCGAAATTCACCTTTTATCCAATAAAATAAAAAACATTCGTCAATTTTTAGAAGTAATAAATGCCGGCAATATGTATCAATATGCTCTGGGGCAGAATTTTGACCCAAAGTTACACTGTGTAAAGGAAGAAAGTGAAGCAATTCTTCAAGAATTATGGAAAGTGGTAAGCGATGAATCCATTTTCTTGAATCATCACAACGAAATGGACAACATAGGGGAAGAAGATACTTTATTAATACCTCCATCTTCTTGGATTTCCCTTCGTTCACACTGGAAGGAATTAAGTTTTTTAGAAGAATATAGTGGAACTAGAATGCCTTTGCAAGTTTCTCGGGAACCACTCCCACTAACATTTCACTTATATCAGCAGGACACAGGAAGCTATCAATTGAATGTTCAAGGAATGGAATCTATTCTGTTCTTGCATCAATATTATGCAGTCATGATTGACGGAAATGTCATTCAATTGGAATCAGAGGATTTTAACAGGCTTGTGGAAATGAAAAGAATGACAGAGAAGGTTGGCAAGAATTATATCCCTATTGCAAACAATCAAATAGACTTCTTTTTAGAAAATGTTGCTCCAGGCTTGAAAAAATTAGGGGAAGTTCAATTGGAGAAAGAACTTTCAAAAAAAATAGGAAAAGCGCCCCTGCAAGCAGAGCTCTATTTAGATAGAGTAAATAATCGATTGTTGGCAAGTTTAGAATTCCGCTATGAAAATATCGTCATTAATCCAGTTCATGAACGAGATAAAGACATCGATGGAGTGCTTCTTCGAGATTGGAAAAAAGAAGAAGTGATATTGGAGCTGATGGATGGAAGTTCATTTGCGAAAACGGATAGTGGATATATGCTTTATAACGAAGAATTAGAGTTTGATTTTTTGTATTACGTATTACCGAAGTTGCAAAAGCTTGTAAAAGTCTATGCAACAACAGCGATTAGAAATAGAATTTTTAAGGAAAAAACTTGGCCACGGTTTTCGGTGAAATTAAAAAAGGATCGGATTAATTGGCTAGAGTTTAAATTTGAGATGGAAGGATTTCCGGAACGAGAAATAAAAGGACTGTTAGCTGCTTTAGAAGAAAAGCGAAAATATTATCGTTTACAGGATGGCTCTCTTTTTGCCTTAAAAACGCGAGAGATGGAGGAAATTCAACGTTATCTTCTTTCCCCACAAATCAAAGACAAGGATTTTGTCAGCGGATTTGAACTGACCCTTTTAGAAAGCTTATCTTTTATAGAGGAAGACCGAAAGATATTTAAACTAGATGAATCCTATCAACAGTTGATAGAATCACTTCTGCATCCAGAAACATTAATGATTAAGGTTCCCGCTGTTTTAGAGGATGTCCTGAAATCGTACCAGAAGGATGGGTATAGGTGGATGAAAACTTTAGCGAAATTCCACTTCGGCGGAATTTTAGCAGACGATATGGGGTTGGGAAAAACGCTTCAAAGTATTGCCTTTATCATGTCTGAATTACCAGTGATTCGAAAATCAAAGCAAAAAGTGCTAGTCGTTTGCCCATCGTCGCTCCTTTATAATTGGCAGAGAGAAATCATGAAGTTCGCTCCAACTATTCAATGTCTTGTCCTTGATGGGAACAAGAAGGAGCGGGCACAGTTACAAATGGATTTAGAAAATATCGATGTTCTGATAACGTCATATCCATTAATTAGACAAGATATTCAATGGTATGAACAGCAATCTCTCCATACTGTTTTCTTTGATGAGGCACAGTATTTCAAAAATCCACTTTCGCAAACAGCTAAATCAGTGAAAAAAATAAAGGCAATAAATCGTTTTGCCTTAACAGGAACACCGCTTGAGAATTCCATTGAAGAGCTGTGGTCTATTTTTCATATTGTATTTCCTGAGTTATTGAAGGGGTTAAAGGAATACGCAAATCTTACTAATAAGCAGATTGCGAAAAAAATAAGACCCTTTATGCTGCGACGGTTAAAAGAGGATGTATTAGCAGAACTACCGGAGAAAAGACAGTGGAGAGAAATGGTGGAATTGTTACCAGAGCAAAAAAGACTATACGCAGCATATTTGTCAAAACTAAGGCATGATGCTCTAAAGCACTTAAACAAAGATACATTGCGAAAAAATAAGATTAGAATTCTTGCTGGGTTGACGAGGCTACGACAAATATGCTGCCATCCTGCCCTATTTGTAGAAAATTATGAGGGTGGATCAGCCAAGTTAGCGCATTTAATGGAATTAATGGAAGAATCGCAACGTTCGAATCGAAGAGTACTGATTTTTTCGCAATTTACCAGTATGCTGGATATTATCGGACAGGAATTAGCGAAGAAGGGTTTGTCGTTCTTTTATTTGGATGGAAATACTCCCTCTGATGAAAGAGTGGAATTATGTCATCGCTATAATTTGGGAGAACGAGACTACTTTTTGATAAGCTTAAAAGCAGGGGGAACAGGATTAAATTTAATGACAGCTGATACAGTTATTCTATATGATACATGGTGGAATCCTGCAGTTGAAGAGCAAGCTGCAGATCGTGCGCATAGGATGGGGCAAGAAAATATTGTTGATGTCATCAAATTATTCTCCAAAGGAACAATAGAAGAGAAAATATTTGAACTACAGGAAAAGAAAAAAAGTTTAGTGGATGAAATTATTGATACAGATGAAAAAATGATATCGTCCATAACAGAAGAAGATATCATGGAATTATTAAGCTAGAAAAATAGCAGTATAATTAGAAGAAGACCAGAACCTTCGTAAAAGGACTGGTCTTCTTTTGTGATTCTGTCATTCTTCTTTTTGTTTTGGAAATCGTTTGGCTTTTTTGGCAGATTCACGAAGCAAATACTCTATATGACTGTTAATGCTGCGGAAATCATCTGCAGCCCATTTTTGCAGTACTTCGTATAGCTCTGGATCAATGCGTAATGGAAAGCTTTTTTTCTTCGTCATTTATACCACTCATTAATATAAAGTACCTGTATTAATTACAGGAGTTGTAGGATTTTCTGAGACAATCGCGACAAGTAGATTATTTACTAATTGTACCTTTCTTTCATCATCTAATTCAATGATTTTATCCTGCTCTAATTGGTTAATGGCCATTTGCGCCATTCCAACAGCTCCTTCTACAATTTTCTGACGAGCAGAAATAATCGCAGATGCTTGCTGACGCTGCAGCATTGCTTGAGCAATTTCAGTAGAATAGGCTAAATGAGTTAATCTTGCTTCGATTACTTCGACTCCAGCAAGGTCTAGTCGAGCTTGTAATTCGGTTGTAAGCTCGTTAGAGACTTCCTCTGCATTCCCTCTTAATGTTAATTCCACATTTTCAAAGGTATCATACGGGTATTTCGTCGCAACATGTCGTATGGCTGTTTCGCTTTGAATTTCTACAAATTCCTCATAATTGTCCACATCGAAAATCGCCTTAGCTGAATCGATTACTTTAAAAACGATAACAGCAGCTATTTCGATTGGATTTCCATCGACATCATTTACTTTCAATCGCTTACTATTAAAATTGCGTACACGTAAGGAAATTGTTTTTCTTAAAGTTAGTGGAATTGTTAAAAATAACCCACTGCTGCGAATAGAGCCTAAATACTTACCGAAAAAGGTGACAACTACAGCCTGATTTGGTTGAATAATGGTGATTCCACTACCAAGAAGAGCAGCTAATAATATAAACGGAATTCCTACAGCTGGAAGTTCTTGTACAAAAAAATAGGTACCAAGAAAAAGAGAGATGGCAATAAGAAGAACACCGATAAATCCATTAAAATGAAATGCATTTTTTTCTTTCAAATGAGTCACTCCTATAATTTCAATTTGATATAATTATGATATCACTTTTGTATAATATTGTAAAATGTTATGCTGGGAAATAAGCATAAAAAAAAGAGATAGCTAGCTATCTCCAAATTGATTTACACTATTATTCTTATTTCAGTAACTCCAATAAAGTTTTACCAATAATAGTACCTGCCGTTCTTGGTGCCACTTTTGCAGGTAAACCTAGTGGCCATAATGTTTGGATATTATGCTTTTTTGCAGCGGTAAAATCAGTTCCGCCTGGCTTGCTAGCTAAATCGATAATTAAAGCGTCGCTTGACATTTTTTTAATAAGGGTAGCAGTCAGAATAAGTGCAGGAATAGTATTAATAACAATATGCTGGGATGGAATTGCGGACTCTAATGAAGCTTCGAGTAGAGGGTGGAATCCCATTTCCATTGCTCTAGCTTCATCCTCCTTTTTATTGACAAGGACTGTTACCTTTGCACCAACTGCTGAAAAAAGGCGGGCAATCGTTTTGCCGATTCTCCCAAAACCAAGAACAAGTACGTTGGCGTTATGTATTGTAATGTCTGTATGCTTAATAGCAAGCATTAATGCGCCTTCTGCAGTAGGAATTGAATTAAGAATCGCTACATCATTTCTTGCAAATAGAGCAACCAATTGGCGATTCGTTTCTGTAGCCAGTTGCTTTAAGAAAGGGGTAATAATGCCAGAGTATATGGTTGAATTAGGTTTCGTTTTATTTATTAGTTCTTTTGTGAGAATCATTTTTTCCTTAGAAAAAGTCGAATCAGCAATTCCATTATCTTGAATCCCTGGAATAGGCAAGAGAATACTATCTACTTCATGAAGTGGGGCTGTTTGCCCAGTTACTTTGATGACATCCTTATAAGGAATAGAGGCATCTTCAAACCCAATTAAATATATTTTACTAAGCTTAGGTGCTAAAATGCGAATCACTTCAAGCTGCCTATAGTCACCACCGATAATTAATAGGACATGATTATGACTCAATTGTGTCACTTCCTTTTCTCTATGTTGATAGAATCCCTCTATATAGTAATCTATATGGAGGGATAGAATAGTTCAGACTATTTCCAATACGAATATTTCTGACGCAAACTTGTGTATTTTTCTCCAATTAAAATTTGTACTTTTTGATTAACTGAATCAAGTCCTTTGTCATGGAAGCTAGTGTATTTGCAGAGGAAGATATTTCTTCCATTGCAGCAAGTTGTTCTTCTGTTGAAGCTGCAACCTCTTCGGAAGAAGCAGCATTGTTTTTGGCTAAATCAGATATAAGTGCAGCTGTTTTTTCTGTGTTTTGCACTAAAGTTAATATTTCATTAAGTGTCGAAGCTACTTGAGACATTTGTGGGGAAATTAGATTCATATTATCATATATTTCCATAAATGTATTGATGGCTTCATCTGAAATTTCAAGGCCTTTTTGTACATTACTTTCTACAGTGGACATCGTATGAACTGTTTCTTTTGTATCTTGTTGGATTGCCTTGATGATTTCAGTAATTTGACTAGCAGAAATTTGAGATTGTTCAGCTAGTTTTCTTACTTCATCAGCTACGACAGTAAAGCCCTGTCCAGATTCTCCAGCTCTTGCTGCTTCAATTGCAGCATTCAGGGCGAGTAAATTAGTCTGATTAGAAATAGCAGTGATGACATCTACGATAGCCCCTATTTCTTTCGTACGATCATGTAATGAAGCAATGACTTTATTCGAATCAGATACGGAATGATGAATTTCATTCATTTGATTAACCGTTTGTTGGACAATCGCTTTTCCTACTTCTGCTTTTTGAGTAGTAGTTCTTGTACGATCTAATACTTCATTAGCATTTAGCAAAACCGTGTTTGTACCATTTACTATTTGATTTAAAGATAAAATATTTGCTTCGACGCCTTCTGTTTGTTTTTCAGCACTAACAGCCACATGTTGGATGGCGGTTGCTACTTGCTCACTAGCTTCATTTGTTTGGCCAGCACTAGCGTTTAACTCTTCAGCAGTTGTGGAAACTGTTAAAGAATGGTGCTCTAGTGTTTTTAAAAGCGTCTTTAGACTTGATTGCATGGAAGTAAATGAGTGGGCAAGTTGTCCGATTTCATCGTTTGACTGAAGCGTTATCTCTTCTGTAAGGTCCCCATCGCTTATTTTTTTTGCTTTATTCTGAATTTCTTTTAATCTGCTAACAAGTGAACGAATAATTAAAATAATGATAGCTCCTCCAAAAATAATAGAAGCGACCACAACTAAAAGACTTTTTTGTAGGATAGGTTTTACTGCAGCATTTGTTTCAGCATCCAGCATAGAACCAACAATTTTCCATCCTGTATTCTCATTTGTTAAATAATAAAGTGTTCGATCCTGACCGTTTGTTTTATAGTGATGCACTCCAGAATTTTGCTCATATAAGTCAGGAGAATTTTGGTCAACCTTTGTGCCAGCTTCATTTATTGGGCTGACAAGATAGTTTTGCTCTGTATCCAATAGAATTATGTAGCCTTCATTCCCAACTGCAACTTCTTTGGTTGTTTTTTCTAAAGTAGAGAGATTTAGATCAATGCCAATTACTCCGGAACCATCTACTGTTTTCCTAGTAATGGTAACTACCATTTCTCCAGAACTAGCATCTATATAAGGACTTGTTACGATGGCTTTATCCACTGAATTGTTCATTGCTTGTTTAAACCAAGTTCTATCTCTTGGGTCATAATCGTCTGGTAGATCTAGAGCTGGAGAGGTGTACATTTTCCCATCCTGTGTTCCTAAATAAACGGCTTCAGCTTCTGGGTGAAGTCCTTTATACTGGTCTAGCTTTGACATTAGAGCATCAGGATTATCTCCTTGTTTTTCAAATAAGTCTCCTGTAATTATATCTGCTAAATAATTTGCATCATATAGTTTAGGGGAAATGGTACTGTCGATACTACTATTTAATAACTTGACGTTCTCTTTTGTGCTTTCCAGTATTTTCTCGCTAAGTTCATGTTTAGCACTTTGTATAGATAGGTAGGCTACCGTTAAAGTAGGAACAATTAGAATAAGGGCAAATGCAATGTAGAGTTTAGTGCTTAATTTTAAATTTTGATTTAATGATTTTAAAATTCTCATCAATCATAGCTCCTTTCCATAAATTTTGTGTAACGGTGTATAAATTGCTTCTTAGACACTATTTGCTATATGAACGAAGGACTAGATGAACGGATTCATATTTGCAGTATAATCAAATGTTAATTATTATTTCGACAAGTTATGACAAAGGTGAAGGGGATTTATTAATTTTCTGAGGCTTTTTTGTGAAAAATCAGAAAAAATTTACAAAATAGTCACAAATTAAAAAACAGCTGTGCTTGTCAGCTGTTTAAATGGTTTAGCTTTTTTGCATTTTATTTTTAAATGCTTTCGGTGAACAATGATTTGCCCGCTTAAAAAGTTTATAAAATTGGGCCATATTCGTAATCCCAGCTTCATAGCTTATTTCTAAAATGCTTTTATCTGTAGTTAATAGTAATAATTCCGCTTTTTTTATCCGCTTTAGATTAATATAATCGACAAAAGACATACCCATCACTTTTTTAAAGTATTTGATAAAATAGTGATAGCTAAAATTCAAAAGCTCACATACATCCTCTACAAGTATTCGGTCTTCTAAATGACGATCAATATAATCTAAAACAGGCTTAATTCTGGATAAATCTTGTTCTTCTGAAGAATGGAGCATATTTTTCGTATCATTTCTAACTAATAAAAGTAGAAGTCTTTTAATTGAATAGTTGATGGCAATTTCATACCCTTTTTCTTTTGTTTGACTTTCCTTATGTATCTCGTTAATTAAATAATGTACCTCTTGTTTGATTTGCTGATTTTCTTCAAAGATATAATTTATCCTGTCTAATGGATGTGTTATTTCTGAAAAACAATAGAAATAAGGAAGAATGCTTTGATCAAAATGTTTATGTAAATCTATTTGCAAGACGATATAGCGCAAATTGCCGCCACTAGCTTTACTTGTTCTATGAGGTTGTGAGGTCCCCATAATAAGAACATCCCCTGCAGAAATCGTTTGATCCAATTCCTTTGTTTGCACCGCCAAACTACCATCAACAATGGCAAGTAACTCCACTTCTTTATGATAGTGCCAAGGGTGATATTCAACAGAAGTTATTGCGTTTTCCCTCTCATCGTTTATCTCCCATACTTTTAGGGATAGAAGAGGATTTTGGTAAATAACTTTTTCGTTTACTGGCTGATTATAGGTGTGCTTAGTCCTTATTTCCACTTCATCTTCTCCTCCCTCTATAAATGTTGATGTACCAACGGTTTGAGCCATTGGTAGTGCATCAAAAAAATATTTTTCGACAAAGTTTACTACAGTATTTTCATATTATGTGAATCTATTCCAATACATGGGTACGCTACGCGGTCACTACTAGTAAAAACTGGTAAGTAGTGCTGGGGAATTATGTGATGCACAATGGATCTCTGCGTAGCTTATGATGACGTACCCTCCCATGTCTCTGGGCATCTGTGTGCCTACATTCCTTCGTTCGGTCTAGTCATAAGGCAGAGGCTAGCGAAGCTCCTATAGGGACTCGAGGTCGGATGGAAAAAATAGTGCCAGCTTCTCCGTGTCATCCTGTTGTCTAGGTCTATCAAGGGGATGTAGAACTTACATAGCCTCTGCGAGACTAGGAATATCCTTCATCATTCGCTGTGCGTCAAATGCTTTGTGCTTGGTGCTAATTCCGTGTAATACTTTTAATAGCTTACCGCATAGAACCACGATGGATTGCTTCTTGCGTAACGGATTAACCTGGCGGTTAGTGTAATACTCATGTAGCTTTCTAAAGGCTTCATTGTGGCGAATCATGGGCATCATCACTCGGAAAAGGAGGGCGCGTAGTTTTCTTCTACCACGTTTAGATATACGTTTTTGACCTTTATGTTGACCGGATGAGTTTTCACGTAACGTTAATCCCGCAAGCTTAATAATTTGGCGTGGATCATCATAGTGTGAGAAGCTTCCAATTTCAGCTAAAAGGTCGACAATTGTTGTATCTCCCAGTCCCGGGACCGTTGTGAGCCATTCGTATTCCACAGAAGTTTTAACTAGTTCTACTAACTGTTGTGTAATGCTTTCAATTTCTTGTTCTAACTGATTGTAACGACTGACGAGTGTGGCGATTTCAAAACGGGCCATCTCACGTCCTTCCGTTATGCCGATAGAGGTAGCTGCGACTTCAATTAGACGCTTCGCTTTCGGCTTCTGAGGAGATTTCATCCCCTTAACTTTTTTGAATAATACAAGTAGTTCATCAACCTGTTTCTGATTTAGGTCGCTTGGGAATGGGGTGGATTCGAGTGCAGCCAGTGCCATTTTTCCGAACTTCGGAAATACTTGTGTAAATTCAGGAAAATAGCGGTCTAGCCAACGAATCATCATGTTTTTAACAGCACCGAATTCCTCAACTAACTTTTCTCGAAACGTTGATCCAACACGGAGTTCAGCTTCCATGTCTTTCAAAATACGCGGGTAGCTGAAACGTCCATCTTTAACGAGTCTAGCGATTACAAGGGCATCCTTACGGTCGTGTTTGGTAGGTAGATTATCATCTAGCTCCTTTGAACGCTTGACATGCATAGGATTAGTCATGACAAGTGGAATACCTCGTTCTTGCAGAAAATAGGCTAAATTGAGCCAATAATGGCCCGTAGGTTCGATTCCAACAATGACTTCCGTTTTCCCGGATTCTTTCATAGCTACCAAAATCCGTTTGTAGAAAAGTTCAAAGCCATCTCTGGATTGTGAAACTGAGAAAGATTTTTGGAGCACTCGTCCTCGATCATCTACAAAGCATGCGTAATGTGTACGTTTTGCAATATCGATACCGATGACAAGCGTTTTTTCGGTGACTTGATTAATTTTTTGATTTTGTATAAAATCCATTATGGAGTCCTCCTTGGTTACTAAATTAGGGGTCAATTTCTGCAGATCTTGACACCCCGTATCATACCAAGAGGGCTCTTTGTTGTTCAAGTCCCCGAAAATCCTTCTAACAGGAATGCTCCTATTTGAATAGGTTGTAAAGATACTGTTCTTCTTTCTATTGTAGCAAAAAGCAGATAATGAAATGACATAATTGCATAAAAAAAAGACAGGATTAAGTATTTTTTTATCCGTTTTCATTTTTTATAATAAAGCGTATACATAGATTGAGAAAAGGAGTTACAAAACAATGATTACAGTCTGGAATGAAAACCGTCATGAGAAGAAAAACCCACTTGTTGCGGACATTTATCCAAATGGCATTCATGGTACGATTGCCGCATTTTTGGAAAAAGAGGGCTATCAAACGCATACAGCAACATTAGATGAACCAGAGCATGGATTAACAGAGGAAGTATTGAATAACACAGATGTATTGGTTTGGTGGGGACATTTAGCGCATCATGAAGTACAGGACGAAATCGTACAAAAAGTGAAACAACGTGTTTTAGATGGAATGGGATTAATAGTTCTTCATTCAGGTCATTTTTCTAAAATTTTCAAAACCTTAATGGGCACTAGCTGTGACTTAAAGTGGAGGGAAGCAGATGATCGGGAAAGACTATGGGTGGTAGCTCCTAATCACCCAATTGTGGAAGGAATTAATGAATACATTGAATTAGAAAAAGAAGAAATGTACGGGGAACATTTTGATATACCAGCACCAGATGAACTTATTTTCACTAGTTGGTTTGAAGGGGGAGAGGTTTTCCGTAGCGGCTGCACGTATGCAAGAGGAAACGGGAAGGTCTTTTATTTTAGACCAGGACATGAAACTTACCCGACCTACCATCATAAAGATATCCAAAAAGTCATTAGCAATGCTGTTAAATGGGCAACACCAGTTAAACGGAAGAGACCAGTTTATGGCAATGCAAAGCCTATTGAAACAATATCCGTAAAGTAAATAGAGGAGGTAATGGAAATGGCTAAATTAAAGATTGGTGTAATTGGGTGTGGCAGTATTGCGCAACATCGGCATATCCCGGAGTATCTGTGGAATGAACAAGTGGAATTAGCTGCAGTATGTGACATCAATGAAGTAAGAGCAGCAGAAGTGGCTGAGAAATATCAAGTGAAAGCATTTACCGATTATAAAGACTTGTTAGAAATGGCAGAGATAGATGCAGTTAGCGTGTGTACACCAAATTATCTGCATGCTCCAATTTCCATTGATGCACTACATGCTAAAAAACATGTACTTTGTGAAAAGCCAATGGCGACATCAGAAGAAGAAGCAAATCAAATGATCGAAGCCGCTAAACAGAGTGGGAAAAAATTGATGATTGGACATAATCAACGTTTTGTTTCCTCCCATCAAAAAGCACATCAGTTAATTAAAAGTGGGGAAGTTGGAAAGATATATAGTTTCCGTACGACATTCGGTCATGGTGGTCCAGAAGGCTGGAGTGTAGATGGCAAAGACAGTTGGTTCTTTAAAAAGGAAGAGGCTTTTATTGGTGCTATGGGAGATTTAGGTGTACATAAAGCAGATTTATTACGGTATGTATTAGGAGAAGAATTTGCTGAAGTAGGGGCTTTTGTAGAAACAAATGCGAAAGAATTCTCAAGTGTGGATGATAATGCTGTTTGTATATTACGAACAGAGAGTGGCGTTATCGGAACGCTTACAGCGAGCTGGGCTTATAGAGGGAAAGAAGATAATTCTACCGTTATCTATGCAGAAAAAGCAGTAATTCGCTTAGAAGATGATCCAAACTATTCATTAATTATCCAGTACACAAATGGTGAAAAAGTAAATTATGAGTTAGGCAGAATTCAGTCAAATGAGGATGGTGGTCAAAATAAGTCAGGTGTTATTGACCATTTTATTGAAAGTATTCTTGAAGACAAAGATCCTCTTGTAACGGGAGAAGAAGGGAAGAAATCTTTAGCTATTATTCTTGCGGCATTAGCATCACAAGAAACAAAGACAATTACAAAAATATAAAGACCTATTAACAAAATCAATGCAGAATATTGGAAAGGAGAATTCTTATGAAATTAGGTGTGTTTACCGTTTTATTTGCAGATAAAACATTTGAAGAAATGCTTGATGCAGTGAAAGAAGCAGGAATACAAGCTGTAGAAATTGGTACAGGTGGTTATCCTGGAAACAATCATTGTAATGTAGATGAATTATTGGATTCAGAAGAAAAGCGAAAAGAATATCTTGAAAAAATTGCAGAGCGCGACCTTTTCATTAGTGCATTCAGCTGCCATGGGAATCCTATTTCACCAGAGGAAGGGTTCGCAAAGGAATCTCATGAAACATTGATTAAAACAATAAAACTAGCATCTTTAATGAATATTCCTGTTGTAAATTGCTTTTCAGGAACTGCTGGAGATCACGATGGAGCGAAATATCCAAATTGGCCTGTTACACCTTGGCCAAATGAATATAGTGACGTGAAAAAATGGCAATGGGAAGAAAAGCTAATCCCTTATTGGAAGAAAGTAGGGAGTTTCGCAAAAGAGCATGGAGTGAAAATTGGCTTAGAATTACATGGCGGATTTCTTGTGCATACCCCCTATACACTATTAAAACTACGAGAAGAAACGTGTGATGCTATTGGGGCAAACCTTGATCCAAGCCATTTATGGTGGCAAGGAATTGACCCAGTTGCAGCTATAAAAATTTTAGCGAGGGCAAATGCCATTCATCATTTTCATGCAAAAGATACGTATATAGATCAAGAAAATGTCAATATGTATGGTTTAACAGATATGCAGCCATATGGCGAAGTGCAAACGAGAGCATGGACATTTCGCTCGGTCGGATGTGGACATAGTGTTAGTGAATGGTCTGATATGATAAGTGTCTTACGCACCTATGGATATGACTATGTGGTTAGCATTGAACACGAAGATCCAATTATGTCGATTAGAGAGGGATTAACAAGAGCAGTGACCAATTTGAAATCTGTCCTAATTGAAGAAAAACCGTCCCAAATGTGGTGGGTGTAAAGAATCGCATAGTATTCTACTAATAGAAATGAGGGAGACATATGTCTAAGTTAAAGGTAGCTATTATTGGTTGTGGCAATATTTTTCCTATGCATGCACAGTCGATTGTCTCAAGAGAAGATGCAGAGCTAGTAGCTGTTTGTGATGTGAAACAAGAACGAGCAGAAGAAAAAGCAAAAATCTATCAATGTGGCAGCTATACTGACTATATGGAAATGTTTAGAAAAGAAAAGATAGATGTTTTGCATATCTGTTTGCCACATCATCTCCATGCTCCAGTAACAATAGAAGCAGCAAAAAGAAAGATTCATATTTTGACAGAGAAACCGATGTCTATTCACTATAACGATGCGAAAGCAATGGTTGAGACAGCAAAAGAAAATAAGGTAACCCTTGGTGTCATTTTCCAAAATCGCTATAATCCTGGGTCACAGCTAATAAAGAGAATGCTAGATAATGGAGAACTTGGTACGATAAAGTCAGGTAAGCTATCTGTTACATGGGACCGATCGGATGATTATTATCAAAAAAGCGATTGGAAAGGTACATGGGAAAAAGAAGGCGGAGGGGTAATAATCGATCAAGCAATCCATACAATGGATTTAATGAGATGGTTTATTGCTGATGATATTAAGTATGTAGATGCATCGATAAGTAATCGGGCACATGAAATGATAGAAGTGGAAGATGCAGCAGAAGGGGTTGTAGCCTATAAAAATGGCATCGTTACAGCTTTCCATGCCATTAATTATTATACGTATGATGCACCTGTTGAAATTGAATTACATTGTGAAAAGGGAATTGCCAAAATGATTGCAGACCGGGCAACAGTCCGTTTACTTGATGGAAGAGAATTTATTGCAGATAATAATCCACAGGAAACCTTCGATTATGAAAATGGAGTAAAAGGATATTGGGGAGTAAGTCATGTGAAGCAAATAAATAATTTTTATGATTCATTAGCTAAGGGAATCCCTTTAGACATCACAGGGGAAGATGCCTTAAAAACACAAGAAATGATTTGTGCGGTTTACGAATCAGGGAAGAAAAAAGAACGAGTTTATTTTAAATCGAAAGTGGAGACTTTGTAAAATACTATTTTCAGCCGATTACTTATTAAAAAAGAGGCTGGGACATAAGCATTTCAATCAACAACAAACACGAACTATAATGTAATTAAATTACATTATAGTTCGTGTTTGTTTTTTTGGGAAAAGGTTTAAAAACGAAGTGAAATGGAGCGGAGGACGCTCGACTCTTGCGAGAAATAGAGGAAAGGCTGAGACCCCGCAGCGCACACAGGAGGACACTGAAAAAGTATAGTTTTTCCAAATTAAATAAGAATTAATTTATTTGAAAGCGAATAATAAGTTGGTTTGGAGAGGTGACCGCTTGACTCCTATGGGAGCAGCGAGAAAGTCCGAGACCCTGCAGGAGCGTAGCGACGAAGCGGCTCGGCGCTCGCCCCATGGAAAGCAAGTGGGCACCTCGGAAAACAATTTACACATCTAAGTTTAAAAGGCGGTTAGGACCAATCATCAATAGCTATCAGTTTTTCAGTGGTCTCGCACACAGCGAGGGAGGCTCAGATTCCTCCCCGGCGCATCGTGCGTCTGTAGCGCAATGGAACGACTTTGTTTTTATACTTAACTATATTTAAAAACATAGATAACCATCATGAGAAAGTAGCTTTATGTAAGAGCTAAATTAAAGATTGTTCGTCTTTAAAGATTAGTTATTTAGTTTTGTCCTAGCCTCTTTTTCTGTATAATATTTTGCTTAAGATGGTTCTTTCAATACGTAATAATAGAAAAAACAATGGAAAAAAATTTTATAAAACACTTTACAAATCGTAATGATTACGGTTAATATAAGATAGTCGATGAAATGATTATTCACTCAACACTCTAAATCGTAATTGTTTCGATTTGTTTTTTCAGCCTATTGAAAGTTCCCGAAGGAGTTTTAAGGGAAAATGAGCTGACCAAAACTTCTGTAGGTATTTTTTTTAATCAGTAGAGGGAACAAGAGAATAATGAAGAGGAATGGTCTTATTTAATCCTCACATATTAAGTAAGGAGGTTAAGATGCTAAAAATAGTTTTCCTACCTTTATGATTTTCATCAGTTTTCAATAAATGGTGGCGAACCTAATTGTAGCTTACATAAACCTTGTATTGATACACCATTCAAGGTTACTTATCCAGTATCACATATGCATAATTAGGGTATGAACAAAGAAAGGTTTGGTAATTATGAGAGTAAATATTACACTTGTTTGCACAGAAACAGGAGATAAGCAACTAACTTTACGAAAATATCCGAAAAATATTGCATAATGAAAGTATTTAAAAAGGCAGGGTGAAATAAATGGGGAAAAAATTTAAATTAATTAGTATGATGTTACTTGCAGTATTGATAATAGCTGCATGTGGGAAAGGTGAAAAGGATGTGTCTAGTGGATCAAGCAAAGAAAAGCTACAGATCATGACAACATTTTATCCAATGTATGAATTTACAAAAAACATAGCTGGTGATAAGGCAAATGTAAAAATACTTATACCTTCTAGTCAAGAGCCACATGGTTGGGAACCGACACCGAAAGATATAGCAAATGTCCAAGCATCAGATTTATTTATTTTTAATAGTATTTATATGGAAAGCTTTGTAGATACAATTAAAGCTGCTGTTGATAATAAAGAAACAGTGTTCGTTGAAGCAAGTAGTGACATTACTTTAAAAGAGGGAATTACAGATGAACATGATTTTGAGAGTGAAGAGGAAGAACACGATCATGAGAACAAAGAGGAAGACCATAATCATGATAGTGAAGAAGCTGAAGACGAGCATAGCCATGAGAAAGATCCGCATGTGTGGTTAAGCCCAGCACTAGCGATTAAAGAAGTAGAAACAATTACAGCTAGTCTAATTGAAGCAGATCCAGATAATAAGGAAAGCTATCAACAAAATAGTGAAGCATATATTGCGCAATTATCAGCACTTGATCAAGAATATCAAGACGCTTTAAGTAAAGTAGAGAAAAAAGAGATGATTACCCAGCATGCTGCATTTGGATACTTAGCTAGTGAATATGGACTTACACAAGTACCAATTTCTGGATTATCACCAGAAGAAGAACCAAATGCACAACGATTAGCTGAATTAAAGGATTTTGCAAAAGAGCATGATATTAGTGTTATTTATTTTGAAGAAACGGCATCTAAAAAGGTTGCCGATACACTCGCATCTGAAATTGGTGCAAAAACAGAAGTGCTTAGCACATTAGAAGTATTAAGCAAAGTAGATGAAGATAATGGATTGGATTATATTAAGGTAATGGAAAGAAATCTAGAAAAAATTGTGCAAGCGCAACAATAATATCATAGCTTAAGAAGTCTCCATTGGTGTTTTTTCTCTTTCCAATGGAGGCTTTTCATTTAGGTGTACTTACCTGTTGCTTTGCGGGAGTTAAAAGTGTTATTGTAATATTGAAAGCGTTTTGATGGAGGGATAAGGATGGTTGCTAATCAACGGTTTGTGTTTATAGGAGATAGTATTACACAGGCGGATAAACTTGAAGATAGCGAACATATCGGTCATGGATATGTTCGGTATATTAAAGATTATATTGCCATAAATCAGCCTGAAGCTTTGCCGGTATTTTTTAATAAAGGTATCAATGGAAATAGAATCCTAGATTTAGAGAAAAGGTGGGAAGAGGATGTCCTATCGTTGCGCCCAGATTTAGTATCTATTTCAATTGGAATAAATGATGTATGGAGACAGCTAGACAACCCTGATATGGAACAAGTTACTCCTGTTATTTTTAGGGAAATATATGAGCGCCTTTTAACACAAGTAAAGATAAATACGGAAGCTAGGATCTTTTTAATGGAACCAACAATCATCGAGGAATCGGTAGAAGCAAAAGGGAATATTTTATTAAAGGATTTTGTAGCAGTGATTCATCAATTAGCAAAAAAACATGAAGCAATAGTTGTCCCGACACATCAAGTGTTTATCGAATATTTACAGAAACCCAATCATCAAGTGTTGACAACAGACGGAGTACATATGAATTCTGCTGGGAATATGTTGATGGCACAGGCATGGTTGAAAACCTATAATAATGTAATATAGCAAAATAGAAAACTATTAGTATAAGAGGCGTTGTTGCTAACTAACATGCCTCTTTCTTTTTGTGCAAACTGTTTATTCTAAACCAGTTAATCCAAAGAATAAGAAAGTCTTTCCTAATCCGAAATATCAAGGTATGATAGGAGAAGCAAATAGAAAGAGAGTGAACAACAAACATGACGATGCGACTTAGAGATTGGGATCGGAATTTAAAGATTCGTCTTGCTGGTGAATCAACCGTTAATGTTACATTTTGGATGTTTTTCCCGTTTTTAGCGATTTATTTTACAGAATCATTTGGCAAATCGATTGCTGGGTTCTTATTAATACTTTCACAAGGGTTTTCGGTTGTTGCCAATCTACTTGGTGGCTATTATGCAGATAAATACGGAAGAAAGAAAATGATGGTCCTATCAAGCTTGGCGCAAGGGATTTCTTACCTAGTCTTTGCTTTAGCAAGCTCTCCTTGGCTTGATTCTCCTGCCATTAGTTTTATCTGTTTTACAGTGATTAGCCTTTTTACAAGTATCTATTGGCCAGCAAGTCAAGCGATGGTAGCTGATGTAGTTAAGGAGAAAGATCGCAGTAGTGTATTTGCGATATTCTATACGTCTACTAATATTGCAGTAGTAATAGGCCCTATATTAGGAGGGTTCTTTTATAAGGATTATCGATTCTTCCTTTTACTAGCAGCTGGACTATTAAATATTCTATTAAGTATTGTTTTAAAAATTTGGATAGCAGAAACAGCCCCACCATACAAAGAGGCAACTGGCACAAAAAAGAATTGGATGATGGCGTTAGGTAATCAGATGAAAGATTATCAGGTTATTGTCAGAGATCGAACTTTTTTAATGTTTATTTTAGCAGGGGTATTAATCGGACAAACTTTTATGCAATTAGATTTATTACTGCCTGTTTATGTCGATGAAATGGTTTCAACCCAAAGATTATTTTCTATCGGCAGTTGGTCGTTAGAGATTCAAAGTACGCAGGCATTTGGATTAATCCTAGCAGAAAATGGTTTAGTAGTAGCTATATTTACGATAATGGTGACAAGATGGATGTCTAAATACAAAGAGAAGAATGTATTTATTGTCTCCTCCTTTATTTATGCAACGGCAGTTATTATGTTTAGCCAAACCAATTTGATTATAGGGTTAATGTTTGCGATGCTATTATTTAGTTTTGCTGAACTGATGACAGCAGGAATCCAGCAAAGCTTTATATCGGAAATCGCTCCTCGGGACCAAAGGGGAAAATATTTTGCAGCAGCTAGTCTGAGGTTTACTTTTTCCAAAATGATTGCACCATTATCTATTCCAATGAGTGCGTGGTTTGGATTCAAATGGACATTTTTGATTATTGCTATACTTGCCATAATAAGTGCTTTTATTTATTATGTGATGTTTAAACAATTCGAAATGAAAAAGAGAAATTTACAAGCAGTGAAACAGTTATAATAAATAAACTCCTGCGGAATTAGGTGATAATCTAAAACCGCAGGAGTTTTTTTAAGTATTTTTTCTTCCTGTCGAATTCTCCATAGTCTGTTTGTGTGTGTAACAATTACTTTAACAATAGCAAAGATTGGGATTACAAGAACCATGCGGATAACACCTATAAATCGCCCCGCAACTAAAACTAAAACCATTACTGTGACTGGATGGATAGACATCCTTTTTCCAATAATTTGTGGTTGAACAAAAAGACTCTCCATTTGTTGAATAATCACAACAATTACGAGAACAATAATTGCCTGTATCGGCGAGTGTAATAGCCTGACGATGACAGAAGGAATAGCACCAATCCAAGGACCTACCAAAAATAAATTTAATCAATTTTGTCTTTACCTCCAAACTTTTTCCGTCATCTTATCGTCTAATAAGTAAGTAAGGGGGGTTATCGTATGGAAGAATTGTCAGCAAGCTGGAATGATATAGACAATAAAGAAGAAGTATTTGATGAAATAATGATTACATATGGACAAGAGCTGTTGCATTTGGTTTTTTCCTATGTGAAAAATCAAGCAATAGCCGAAGAATTAACACAGGATATATTTATAAAAGTATAATATTCGTTGAATAAATATAAGGGAAAATCTAGCTTACGAACATGGCTATGGAGAATAGCTATTATCCACTGTAAAGAAGGCTATTCCCAATTATCTCTTTATCGTTGCCATTTATAAGCTATGGACTAATGCCGACCATTATTAACGCTTTATTGATCGGTCTTGTGTTAAGTATTAATCGCAGAAAAAATATCTCATAACTTTTGGAGGATTCGAATGATTCGAATGTATTTAGAGTCAATGCTAATTTATATGATTTTTGGTGCGCCAATTTATTTAATATGTCGTACTCTCTACATTAGATTAAAGAAGCAAGAGTGGAAATGGAATAAGGAAATATTACTATTTCTATTTGTCCTGTTCTGTATTGGGGTTGCATCCCAAACCATTATTCCACAATGGTATATGTCGATGGAGAATGGAAAACAGAAACTTTATATTCAACGATTAGAAGGGGGAAGAAGCATAAACCTCATTCCTTTTTCAACAATTTTTTCCTATTTAGCTATTTCTAATGAGCAAGTTAGTAATTGGAACCAAGTATCTCTTATTAATCTATTAGGAAATGTGGTCGTCTTCGTGCCATTTGGGATTTTTCTTCCATTGTTATGGCGACAGTTTAGAAAGTTTTTTCCACTGTTTTGGATGTCAATTAGTATCCCATTGTTTATTGAAATTACTCAACTATTTATTGGGAGAAGTACGGATATTGATGATGTTCTTTTAAATGCGTTAGGGATTATTTTTGGATATTGTCTCTTTCAAATCTTTAATGCTCTTTTTCCAAAAAGACTAGTTGAGCTCCAAAGATGAGAAGTAGCTTTGAAAAGACTATGTTAGCCTTTTTAAAAATTCTTTAGCTACCCTAGAAATGCCTTTATTAGCGGCATATATATAACCAAAATAATAGGTGTTTATTAAGGTATCTACAAAAGGTAGGGTCACATAACTATTATTGTTTGCTAACCCAGTTATTGTTTTAAAGGCATAATCATAGCCAATATTAATCGCTGTGTTTCTTTCTAATGCATATCGAATTGTTTCTACATTGTTTGTCGTAAATAAAATTTCCATATTACTTTCCACCATATCTAAGTTTTGGACGAATTCTAATATAGATTGATCGTTGTACAAAATAATTGGCTGGTTCTCTAGCATTTTTTCAGTGATATAGGATTTGTTTGCTAAAGAAGAGTTTATATTAACTGCAACAACCATACAGCCATCATAAAGTTTATGAAAATGTATATTTTTATATTTTTGTATATCTTCTTCTTTAAATATAATAAATCCAATATCAACTTCTTCTTTTATTACTTTTTCGATAACATGCTGGGAATTATCCTCTTCTATAGAAGCCTTAATGGAAGGAAAGTCTTTTTTAAATAAAGTAATTTGATCAGCCAGCAAATCTAATGGTCCCGGAAACATAGCGATTTTTAACTCTCCTTTTAATGTGTCTGAAAAGTTTTCTGCTTCATCTAAGAATTCTTGTAATTTCTCTAGTGCGCCGTTAGCTTTTTGGATAAGGATCTCCCCCTTTTGTGTTGAATAGGTACCTTTTCTAGAACGGTGAAAGATCTCTACATTTAATTCTTTCTCTAGCTTTGTTACGGATTGACTTAGAGCAGGTAATGTAATATTTAACTTTTCTGCAGCCGTTTTTAATGAGCCGCTATTAGAAATTTCTACTATATATTTTAATTGTTCAATATTCATAGGTTGACCCTTTCTAAAAATAGTTTTAGTTAAGTAAAAGTTAACTATAGTTAATTATAATATAATTTCATATTAATAACATAAGTACTATAATTAATTTGTTTCTAAAACTTACGTTTTTAAGGCCTTAAATAACAAATAGCAATGGAAATTTAGCAGTTTAGCTGTAAAACTATTTAAGTCAGGGGATGTTTTACTCGTGAAAGCATTAAGATGGCATGACCAAAAAGATATTCGACTAGAAAATATTAAGGAACCTCAAGTAGAACCAGGCAAAGTAAAACTAAAAGTAAAATGGTGTGGAATTTGTGGAAGTGATTTACATGAATACTTAGGAGGTCCTATTTTTATACCTGTGGATCAGCCACATCCTTTAACAAATGAAGTAGCACCAATTACATTGGGACATGAATTCTCAGGGGAAATTGTTGAAATAGGAGAAGGAGTGACTGATTATCAAGTAGGCGATCGAGTGGTTGTTGAACCGATTTTTGCTACACATGGTCATCAAGGAGCCTATAATTTAGATGAAAATATGGGATTCTTAGGATTAGCGGGCGGAGGAGGCGGTTTCTCCGAATATGTCTCTGTGGAAACAGAATTACTGCATAAATTGCCTGATGAATTATCCTATGAACAAGGGGCATTAGTAGAGCCTTCTGCTGTAGCTTTATATGCTGTACGATCTAGTAAAGTTCAAGCAGGGGATACTGCTGCAGTTTTCGGATGTGGTCCAATTGGGTTACTAGTAATTGAGGCTTTGAAAGCGGCAGGAGCAACAGATATTTATGCAATAGAGCTTTCTCCTGAACGCCAGGCAAAAGCGGAAGAATTAGGAGCAATTGTTGTTAATCCAGCTGAATATGAAGATGTTGTAGCTGAACTTATTCACCGGACAAATGGTGGGGTAGATGTATCTTTTGAAGTTACTGGGGTACCAGTAGTTCTAAAACAGGCTATTCAATCTACGACTATTGCAGGAGAAACTGTTATTGTAAGTATATGGGAAAAAGGCGCGGAAATTCTCCCAAATGATATCGTTATCAAGGAACGTACTATTAAGGGGATTATTGGTTATCGAGATGTATTTCCAAGTGTGTTGAACTTAATGAGAAAAGGCTATTTTTCTGCAGATAAATTGGTAACCAAAAAAATTAAATTGGACGATGTAGTAGAAGAAGGCTTTAAATCATTGCTATCAGAAAAAAATCAAGTGAAGATTTTAGTAAGTGCAGAATGAGTAAATAATTTATAAAAAAGTCAGCGATTGTCGCTGACTTTTAATTTATTTTTATTCAACTGCCTCATTCATTTTCGTTGGACTAGTTTGTTCTTCTGTTTCTTTTGGTGGAACCGCACGTTTTACGAAAAAGGAAAGTATAAGTGCGACTAATACAACTCCAACAGATATTAAGAAGGTATCATTAATTCCTTCAAGCATTGCCTGCATTCCGAGCTGTTCTTGCATAGTAGCAAGTGCTTCTGGAGTTGGTTGAGTAGTTGAATTACTCATCTCTTTCATTGCTTGAGCTGCCAATTCTTCCCCATGTGTTGCTGTACGTTGAGACATGATGGTAATCATAACTGCAGAGCCAATTGCTCCTGACACTTGGGACAATGTGTTATTTAATGCTGTTCCATGCGGATTCATTCTTTGTGGCAATTCATTTAAACCATTTGTCATAATCGGCATCATAACCATGGACATACCAAGCATACGTACGGAATAAATTAGTACTAGTGTAGTTGTTGTAGTTGTCATGGATAATTGACTAAACATATAGGTTGTGATTGCAGTCAATGTTAATCCAATTAAAGCTAGTGTTCTTGCTCCATATTTGTCAAAAAGTCTTCCATTAATAGGAGACATAATTCCCATAATAATCGCACCTGGTAATAATAACAATCCAGAGTGGAATGGGGAAATTCCTCTAACTGTTTGAATATACATTGGCATCAGTAGCATCGCAGAGAATAGTGCAATGTTAATTACAATGGTAATAACTGCTGAAAGCGAGAATAACGGGTACTTAAAGATTCGGAATTCAAGCATTGGAGTAGTCATTTTTAATTGACGAAGAACAAAGAAAATAAGAGCTATTGCACCCACAATTAAAGTGCCATAAACATGAATATTAGTCCATCCTTTTGTACCTGCAGAACTAAATCCATATAATAAACCACCGAATCCTAGGCTCGATAAAACGACAGATAAGCGATCGATGTGAATATCCACTTTTTCCTTCTTATCCTTAATTTTAAAAATCGCTAAAATTAAAACAATGATGGCAATTGGCGAAACAACATAGAATAACATTCTCCATTCATAATGTTCGACAATATATCCTGATAAGGTCGGACCAATTGCTGGAGCGAAAGTCATAATAAGTCCAAAAACACCCATTGCACTCCCACGTTTTTCAACTGGAAAACTGGTTAACAAGAAGTTCATTAATACAGGTAGCATAATGGACGACCCAGAAGCCTGTATCATACGTGAAAGTAACAATATTGGGAAGGAATGAGCCATTCCAGCCATTATAGTACCAAAAGCAAAAAGAGACATTGCTGTGATAAATAATCTTCTTGTTGAATATTTTTGAATTAAGAAAGCGGATGTTGGAATCATAACTCCATTAACCAGCATATAGCCAGTAATAAGCCATTGTCCAATAGATGGATCAATTTCGAAGTCCGCGCTTATAGATGGTAAAGCAATATTTAACAGTGTTGAATTTAGAAATGCGACAAAGGCACCAGCCATTAAAATAACAATTATGCCATATGGCGGTTTTTTTTCATTCGTTGTTGCATTTATGTTCATTAAAACAATTCCTCCTCATGACCTATATGTTCTTAATATCCTTATTGAAACTAAGCTTAAATAATAATATACCTGTAGTATAAATATTGCAATAAAAATGTTTAGAATCCCTAAGTAAAAAAAGTTTGGTTGAAATGAACGCAAGATTTTTCAGATGAACTCCTTATAACACTGGGGTTTATCTGCTAATATTCTTGTGGAATGATTGTAATTTCTTTGTGAATAACCTAGTATATAATTTGAACCAGTAGTCTAATTTTCTTCTAAAGGTGATGAAATGAACAAACGTAAACAGCATGTAATGCAGCAAGCCCATGAATTATTTATTGAAAATGGATTTCAACAAACGTCTATTCAAGACATATTAGCTGCAAGTAATATTTCTAAAGGTACGTTTTATAATTACTTTTCGAGTAAAAATGAATTGTTGATTTCTATTTTTAAGAATATCTATACGGAATTAGAATGGCAAAGGAAGCAATTATTAATTGGTCAAGATAAAGCAGATAGTACTCTTTTTATTAAGCAAATTGAAATGTTAATTAAGACAAATAACCAATATAAAATTATTTCTTTATTTGAAGAAATTCTTTTTACGAATGATGAAGAATTAAAAAACTATATAAAAAATAGAAGAGTACATGAGTTAAACTGGGTGTATAATCGATTAGTAGATATTTGTGGCTCAAAAAACAAAACCTATTTATTGGATTGCTCTATCATGTTAATGGGTATGATTCATTCTACTATTTATATGCATACTTTAGTCTATCAAGATAACACAAATGTTCATGAAATTGTTCAGTATTGTGTGAATAGAGTTCTTGATATGGTTAACCATTTATCTAATACAAAGGAAGTACTTTTAAATCCAGATATGCTTTATAATTGGCTTGCAGTTCAAACTATAAACAATGAAGATTTGGGGAAAAAGGAAATTTATTGTATGCTTTATACGTTAAAAGCGAATGTAAAAAAAGATAATGATAGGCTAACTAATCATGAAAAAATAGAACAATTATTAACATTCGTTGAAGAAGAGATAGAGATCAAACACCCAAGATATTTTATTATCGAAAGTACATTGATGTCTTTGATGCAAGAAGTAAAAGATTCACCATATGCTAAAATGGTTCTAACACTTATAGAAAGCATGGAAAAAGTATATTCTAAACAGAATTAATAACTGTCAATAGGGAAAAGTCACAGTTAAAATGATGACTTTTCCTTTTTGCTATTTTCTAAAGTTTATTGGTAAAGTGGGGAATAACATTTGACTTATTCTGCACAGCCTGCCTTGTTTTTCTCCAATTTATGTCGCATGAAAAATGTAGCTGCTGCAATAATCACAACAAATGCTAAGCTAACAAAGAAGCCGATTCGAACTTGCTTTTCAATAATGGTTCCTGCAACAGCAGAGACAATAAGTAAAATACCAAATGAAGATTTTATTTTATCCCAAAGTTTTCCTTTCAGTACTTTAAAGGAAGAAAACAGAATGAAAGCCCAATTGTATAATAAAAGAATCCCAGCTGCCGTTGTAATGTATTCGAATATCTTCCCTGGTAATAAAAGGGCGGCAATAACAGAAGCAAAGAGCCCAATTCCTCCAAGAATAAAGGAAGGAAGAGGTAGCTGGTTAAATTTCTTTAATTTTTTTGTAAAGATCTTTGGTGCATCCCCATCATTTGCTAACGTAACTAACAAGCTAGTTACTCCAAATAAAGAAGCAGTCATAGTGGAAAATCCTGCAACGATAATAGCTCCATTAAAGACATGTGGAAAAAAGTTCAAATGATAATCTGATAAGGCGGTTACAAATGGACTCTCTTTTTCGGAAAACTGATCGAGTGGCGCTAAAATCGACGCCAGCCCTAGAGAAAGTACGTATATGATCACAAGAATGATTAGCATATTTGTCCCAGCTTTCGGTGCATCTTTTTTATCTTTTAACTGCATAGCCATTAACCCGATTACTTCTATTCCTCCATATGCATAAAATGCAAATAATAAAGAAATCCAGAACCCTTTGTAGCCTTTTGGGAATAGTTCATTCATGGAATGAGGAATAGAAATATCACTATTGCCTCCATGTATCCAGCCAAATACAGCAGCTGCTGCTAATCCAATAAACATAATAATCGCTGCTGTTTTGATAATAGCTAAATAATTTTCAACGCGATCAAAGCCTTTCGTTCCTAGAAAGACAACAAATAATGATAGAACAGCATAAATACACGCGAATACCCATAATGGAACTTTGGGAAACCAAAACTGTGATAAAAGCGAAAGTGCTGTTAATTGGCTGCCCATGATGAGGATATTAGAGAACCAATAATTCCATCCACAACTAAAGCCAGCCCATGGACCAAATGCTTTGTTTGCATAATAACAGAAAGAGCCTTCTTGGGGGTCTTCAGCAGTCATTTTAGCTAATTGATTAAAAACAATGTACGTACCAATAGCAGCTAAAATAAAGGTGAAAACGATGGAAGGACCCGTTTCTTTAATGCCAAGACTAGACCCTAGAAAATAGCCAGTTCCTATCGTACAGCCTACACCAATTAAGGATAGCTGCCACCATTTTAGATTTTCAGATTTAGATGAATTTGAATTGTTTTGTTTTTTCGTCATGTCTTTCTCCTCTTTCAGTAATGATGAAGGGATTACATAAAAAAGATTGCCTTACAAAGTAACCACTATTAGTATGTCAGCTTTTACAGCAATTATTTGCTTTACTTAAAATAGGAAAAATTACATTCATAATAGAAAAAATTATTTCCTAATGAAATAATTGTGAAATGATGGTAACTTAGATGAGGTGAGAATTTTTTCGTAAATGGGGAGAAATGATGATTAGATTCGACAATTACTTATTCGTTCTATTATTAAATGTTGTTCCAATTTTTATTTATTATTATTATTTTCATAAAATGAAAATTAAAAATAAAACAGTATTCACCTTTATTTATTGTTCAGCCATATTAATTTTATCCATGACATTTCCTTTAGAAATAGCACCTGGGCATATTTATGATTTAAGGACAATTCCTTGGTTGATAGCTTTTTTCTATGGAGGGTTTCCAGCAGGTTTATTGACAACTGTTGTGATGGGGATTTACAGATATATGATTGGCGTTAATGCAGGATTATTAGTGACAATGATTATCGTACTGTTATCACTACCCATTTTGTATTATGCCATCAAAAGATACAAACAGACCCAATCTTTCATAAAAAAAATAATGATAGCTTGTATTACATCGTTATTTCCTATAAGCATTGATTTAATCGCTACTTCATTTTTCACAAATAAAATAACCTTAACATTTATTGTTTATTTATATTTAGCTCATCTCGTTACTTTTATTATCTCTATTTATCTAATAGAGTCACTCTCTTATCAAGAAAGGCAGAAGGAGCAAAAACAGCAAACAGAGCGGATAAGATTAATTGGCGAAATGGCCGCTTCTGCTGCACATGAAATACGAAATCCTTTAACGGTTGTTAAAGGATACACTCATTTATTGAAAGAATCCTCCAATATCACAGAAAAACAACAAGAGATGCTTTCACTTATGGGATCAGAATTAGTCAGGGCTGAAAAAATTATAAATGATTATTTATCACTTGCTCGGCCAAATGAAGGGGTTAAAGAACAGATTGATTTAGCTGTTTTTCTAAAAAAAGTAGAAGAGATAATCAACCCCTATGCACTATTAAATAACGTAAAAATTATTAATCACGTTCATACCCCTTGTTCATTAATGCTGGGCAAGATGAAATTCTGCAATTGTTTATAAATATGATCAAGAATGCTATTGAAGCAATAGAGAGCAAGGGGGAAGTGGTTATATCCGAACAAATTAAAGAAAAATATATAAAGATTAATATTATGGATAATGGAAAAGGAATGTCTGAAGATGAACTGAACAGATTAGGAACTCCTTTTTACTCCACAAAAACACAAGGAACAGGTATCGGTACAACGGTTTGCTTTAATATTGTTCATCACCTAAACGGCAAAATCAAGATTAAAAGTAAAGTTAACAAAGGAACAACTTTTTCTATTTATTTGCCGATTGTTAGTAAATAAATGCTGTTAAAATAAATTCTTTAGTAATGCTAGTAGCCTAGCCTAAATAAAAGAGAGATGTATGGGCATAGTATAAACTACGGATAAATTTTGCTCATACATTCTTTTAAGAAGGTAAAATGTAAACACTTACAGGGGTTTTTGGTTTTTCTGAAGAATATATATAAGGAAGGAATGAATATTTCATCCGTTTTCTCACATAATAGTTTAGGAAATATAAAAACTGAGAATATTTCGAGTAAATATTTTATTTGTTGTTTTTGTGGCGACAATCACTTTATAGGTGATAAACTTCACTTTTATTCAAAAAAACTCTATTTTTTTGTCAAACTTACATTTATTTTTGTTCAAAAAGTGGTATTATATTAAAGGAGTTTAATGATGGAGAGGTTGTACACATCCTCTTCTAAGGTTTTAAAGAGGACTTTAACCAGGATTTTATTTTGTACATACCTTCAATCATTTTAACTAGAGTTGGTAAAAATATCTTTTGCAAATTTTTGTGCAGTCAATCACAAGAAATTTGTTAATAACATTTAAGCGAAAAGCTTATAGTAAAGGAGAATCAGTTATGTCAGAAACTACTGCTCAAACGAATGCTGAAAAACAACTGACTGCTACAAATCAAGACCTATTGGATCAGTTGTTAAAGCCTGAGGTACAAGAATCATTGACAACATTAATCGAGCAATTACCTAAGTTAACGGAAATGGTTAATGGATTATCTAAATCATATGATGTTGTTCAATCATTATCACAAGATGAAGTTTTTAAGGGCGATATTGTTGGTGCGACTACTGAAATGTTCGAACCAGTAATCCATTCAGTTAAAGGAATGGCTTCAGCAGCAATTGAAGCAAAAGATCGTGCTGAAGAAAGCAATGAAACAATTGGCATCTTTGGTTTAATGAAAATGTTAAAAGATCCACAAGCACAAAAGATGTTCCGTTTTCTACAGAGCTATCTTCAAATTATGTCAGAGCGCAATAATAAATAATCTTTCATGTAGAGTCTTCCAAAGTAAGCTATTTGTCTAATAAAAAGGAATTCCTTTAAGGACAATGCAGAAAAGGAAGCCTGCCAATACTTTTAAATGTAATAAGGACGGAGGATTTACTATGTCAAAACATATCGTTATATTAGGTGCTGGATACGGCGGCCTTTTAGCAGCTTTAAATGTTCGTAAATTTTACAGTAAAGCAGAAGCTACAGTTACTGTAATTAATAAATATCCAACACATCAAATTATTACGGAATTGCACCGTTTAGCAGCAGGAAACGTTTCTGAAAAAGCAGTTGCTATGCCGCTAGAGAAATTATTTAAAGGGAAAGACATTGATTTGAAAATTGCTTCCGTTGATTCTTTCAATGTGGATACAAAAGAAGTTGCTTTAGGTGATGGATCTAAACTAACTTATGATGCATTAGTTGTTGCTTTAGGAAGTGTAACTGCATACTTCGGTATCCCAGGATTAGAAGAAAACAGCATGGTTCTTAAATCTGCAGATGATGCAAACAAAATTTACAACCATGTTGAAGATCGTATTCGTGAATATGCGAAAACAAGAAAACAAGAAGATGCTACTATTTTAATTGGTGGTGGCGGACTAACAGGTGTCGAACTTGTTGGTGAACTTGCTGATATCTTACCAGGATTAACAAAAAAATACGGTGTTGATTTCCAAGATATTAAATTACTATTAGTAGAAGCAGGTCCGAAAATTCTTCCTGTCTTACCAGAAGACTTAATCGAACGTGCAACAAAAAGCTTGGAAAAGCGTGGCGTAACATTCTTAACTGGACTTCCTGTAACAAATGTAGCAGGCAATGTTATTGATCTTAAAGATGGTCAACAAATCGTTGCTAATACATTTGTATGGACAGGCGGCGTTCAAGGAAACCCATTAGTTGGTGTTTCTGGATTAGAAGTTAACCGTGGCCGTGCAACAGTTAATGAATTCTTACAGTCTACTTCACACCCTGATGTCTTTGTTGCTGGTGACAGTGCTGTATACTTCCCTGCTGATGGAGATGGTCGTCCAGCACCACCAACTGCGCAAATTGCTTGGCAAATGGGAGAATTAATCGGATACAATCTATATGCTTACCTGGAAAACGGAGCATTAGATACTTTTGATCCAATTAACTCTGGTACACTTGCTAGTCTTGGTAGAAAAGATGGAGTTGCAATCGTAGGCGGAAGCTCCACTCCATTAAAAGGATTACCTGCTTCCCTAATGAAAGAAGCAAGTAATATTCGTTACTTATCACATATTAAAGGATTATTCAGCTTAGCTTATTAATCCTAGTGAACAAAGATGAGTATGGTGCATGGCACTGTACTCATCTTTTTTTCTTTTGGCTGTTTTCTAAAAGACTTTCCATCTCGAAACGGACTGAATTTGAAATAGTGAGCAGCCTTTAATAAATGTAGATAATATATAAAATAATGAGATAGAGATAATTTCTTCCATGTAAAATAACTTAGGTTGTCTTTTTCGGTTAAATTTGCTTTATTTTACTCCTTTTTGTTTCTTTACTTTCCTAAATTTCAGGCGTAATATCATTCATGTTAAAACAAATTAATACAAATCGCTTAATTCATTTTGGAACGGGGGACCCGACATTGTGTGAAACACTAGGGGTGAATCCTTATTAAGGAAGGGCAACTCTCATATGCCCTAATCCGACAGCTAACTCCGGAAGCGTTTAGAGGGGAGAATACTTGGCGTACACTATTATACGACTACAAAGTAATTCTTTGTAGTTTTTTTGTGTTTAAAAGTAAAGTTATGAAAAGTTTATAGTGAGGGATATATCGTGAATAAATCAACCGTCAAAAGAATCATTATTGGAAAACCTTTGAAAACAAGTGCTTTAGGAGAACAAAAATTAAATAAATTAAAAGCGTTGGCTATACTTTCATCTGATGCGCTTTCATCTGTAGCGTATGGAACAGAACAGATTTTGCTTGTCTTATCGGCAGTAGGATTCCTTGCTTATTGGTACTCTATTCCTATTGCGATTGGTGTGCTTATTTTATTGACAGCTTTGATGTTGTCTTATCGTCAAATTATTTATGCCTATCCACAAGGCGGAGGAGCATATGTTGTATCTAAAAATAATTTAGGCGAAAATGCAGGACTTATTGCAGGTGGATCGCTTTTAGTAGACTATATTCTAACCGTCGCAGTTAGTGTTTCGGCTGGAACAGATGCGATAACTTCTGCTTTTCCAAGTTTGTATCATTACAATGTTATTATCGCAATATTGATGGTTATTCTGATAACAATTTTAAATTTAAGAGGGGTAACCGAATCTGCGTCTATTTTAGCTTATCCCGTCTATTTGTTTGTTTTTACTTTATTAATTTTAATTGGTGTTGGTATTTGGAAGGTTGTAAACGGAGAAGTTCCTACAGAGCTACACACGCCGATTGGGACGACTGTTCCAGGGTTAAGTGTCTTTTTATTGTTAAAGGCATTTTCTTCTGGCTGTTCTGCTTTAACAGGTGTGGAAGCAATTTCTAATGCTGTGCCAAATTTCAAAGAACCATCTGCCAAAAATGCAGTTAAAACGTTAACGATGATGGGGTTATTCTTAGCTGTATTATTTTCCGGGATTACTTTTCTTGCCTTCTGGTTTGGGATTGCTCCGAGTGGAGAGGAAACGGTAATTTCTCAAATAGCTACCGAAGTGTTTGGAAAAAATGCTATGTATTATTTTATCCAAGTGACAACTGCCATCATTTTAATATTGGCAGCTAATACTGGCTATGCTGCGTTTCCGTTGCTTGCCGTAAATTTAGCGTCGGATAAATATATGCCACGTATATTTACAGTTAGAGGAGATCGATTAAGCTATTCAAATGGAATTGTTATCTTAGGTATCTCCTCTATATTATTAATCATTTTCTTCGGTGGTCATACAGAAAAGCTGATTCCTTTATATGCAGTTGGTGTATTTATTCCATTTACATTATCGCAAACAGGAATGAGCAGAAAATGGATGAAAGAGAAGCCTGAGGGTTGGAAAGGGAAGTTAGCAATTAATTTAATTGGAGCGTTTATTACCTTTACCGTTTTAGTAATTTTGTTCACAACTAAGTTTTTTCAAGTATGGCCAGTATTATTTTTTCTCCCTATCGTTGTTTTCGGGTTTCATAAAATAAACAAGCATTATCAAAATGTTGCAGAACAATTAAGAGTAGCAAAGACAAGTTCAGCGATAAAAATGGAAGGGAATATGGTTATTCTTCCAGTTGCCGGGGTAACGAAAGTGGTAGAGAATTCTTTAGCATATGCGGAGACGGTAGGAGATGTAGTAATTGCTGTATATGTTGCATTTGACAGAGAGAGTGAGAGAAGAATGGAGGAAAAATGGGAAGAATTTAGACCAGATATTCGTTTAGTAACCATTCATTCACAATATCGAAGTTTGATTAGGCCACTAGCAAGATTTATTGATACAATAGAGGAAAAAGCGGCGGAACAGAAACGTAGTGTGACGGTTATTATCCCACAATTTATTACGAAGAAAAGTTGGCATAATTTCTTACACAATCAGTCCAGTCTATTGATCAAGGCACATCTATTATATAAACGAAATATAATTGTAACTACTGTTCCCTATCATTTAAGAAAATAGTATATAAAATTATTATGATATAAAGGATAATTTTTCATTTTTTTCATAACCTATTGGTAAACTTTGAAAATAATAAAATTATCCTTTTTTTGTATAGTTAAGTAAGCAATAGTTTTCTGAAGTCAACATGGACAGCAGAAGTGTTTCTTACTAGTTATCCTAGCAAGGTGAATATTGTTAGGAAGGATATAAGTGTGATATCGATGATTCTAAGGGAGTAGTATAAAATATGAGACGCTGCTTATTAAGTATATCCATTATATCTATCTTTTTGTTAACTGGCTGTTGGGATCATTCGGAACTTAATCAAAATGCCATTGTGACAGGGATAGCAGTCGATAAAGGGGAAACCCATAAGTATAAGTTATCTATAGAGAGCACTTCTGCAACAGAGCTAAATCCCAGAACTGCTCAAGGTTTGGCTCCCGCAATTGTATACTCGATTGAAGGGGATACAATGGGAGAGATTACCCATAAGTTTAATGTTGCAATTTCTACTCACTTGGTATTTTCTCATACAAGATTACTTGTCATTGGCGAAGAAATAGCTCGAGAAGGTATTCTCAGCTTTATGGATTATTTCGATCGGGAAAGGGAAATAAGAGATGACTTCAACATAGTTGTTGCGAAAGATGGAGAGGCTGTTGATTTTTTACGGGTCATCAATGATTATCAAAAAGTCTCCTCTTTAAAAATATTTCCGCAGCTGGATCATATGCTTAAGGAATGGGGAGGAACACCTGGAATGAAATTAAACGATTTCATTCGTACATATGCATCAGAAGGTCAAGTTCCTGTGTTAGCTGCTATGATCATTTCAGGCGATAAAGAAATAGGAGGGAGTATGGATAATATTAAGACAACTACGCCAGGAGCAATCGCAAAAATAGATTCTTTAGCGATTTTTAAATATGGAAAGCTCCAAGGGTATCTGAATTTGCAAGAAACAAGAATTTTATTGTGGATTCAAAATAAATTGGAACGAACTTCTTTGACGATTCCTTATGAAGACCAAAAGTTTTTTGGATTACGTGTTATCCATACGCAGACGAAAATTAAAGCTAGGCAAGTTAATGGAAGACCGCAAATAGATATATTTGTTCGTGCGGAATCTACTTTAGATGGATCTGACAAAGAAATAAAGGCTGCAAAGGTAAACGCATTTGAAGATTTTGAAGAACGGAGCAATAATTACTTAGAGAAGGAATTCAGTAAACTAATTAAAAAAATGCAAACAGAATATGTGGCAGACATATTTGGACTAGGAGAAATATTTAGAGACCAAGATTATAAGCATTTTAAACAATATGTAGAAAATTGGGATGCTGGTTTTAAAGATGCAAAGATAAATGTTCATGTAAATATAGAAATAAAAAGAAGTGGTTTTAGAAACAATAGCTATAAGATAAATTAAATTAACTGACTTTTAATAATAGGAATTCTTTAAAAAAGACAACAATAGCGTTATGATAAAAAGGAGTATGAAGGAAGACTTCACAAAAGGGGAGAGGTAGAAATGAATATATCCGAGGTAATCACAGGGAGAAGAACAATAAAAAAATTTAAACCTGAAGTAGTAGATAATTCCATTATTTTGGAATGGCTACAACGTGCCAGATATGCACCGAATCATAAGATGACAGAGCCATGGAAAATTCTTTTTATTGGTGAAAAGACTCGAGCAGAATTAAAGCATAAAACAAATTTTGGTGGGGCTTCAAAGGTTTTAGCCATTTTATCACATAAAGGAAGAAACCAAATGGAACGGGATGAAAACTTATCAGCCGTGTCCTGCTTTATTCAAAATTTTATGCTTCAGGCATGGGATGAAGGAGTTGGAACGTTCTGGAGTTCTGTTGGTTCTTCTGCGTTAGGAAGAAGAACATTAGGAGTGAGCGATGAATTTGAAGTCGTAGGAGTATTGGCAATTGGTTATCCAGAAGAAATTATGGCTGCGAAAGAAAGAGCTTCCATTGAGGACAAAATTACCTACTTAGATTAAGGCCTTTCGTTTTGCTTTTAAAGGTAATTATTTTTTAAAAATTTTTTCGAAAAAAATAATAACTCTAGTTGCAGGCAAGAAGAGCCTAAATAAAATAGCAGTTTATTAAACTAAATAATAATACCGAACAATCATTCAGCCATTTTCGAATGATTTGTTCGGTTTTAGCTTTGGCTGGAATATTAGTGTCCCGATCACTTCCTTTTAGTCACATCTTTAGGAAAATAGACTTAGGTGCATACAAAGAAGTTTATTCCATTTTGCAAAAATGGATAGAATCCACTTATTGCGGAAATTTCGTTCAGTATATATAATAACTTGGTGTATATAAAGCAAGTGTATACTTTACGGAGTAATGCATTTAGGAGGACTTTAAATGAAAAAATTGCTGTTACTTGCAACCGGTGGAACAATCGCTTCAGTTGAAGGGAAGGAAGGACTAGTCCCCGGTTTGTCTGCAGAAGAGCTCCTTCAATATTTTAAAAATGATATTCTAGAAGTTGATGTGACTTGTAAAATTATTATGAATAGAGATAGTACGAACATGCAGCCAGAACATTGGATTATGATGGCTAAAACAATTGCAGAACATTATCACGAATATGATGGTTTTGTTATCACACACGGAACAGATACGTTAGCCTATACAGCAGCTGCGCTATCTTATATGTTGGGTGGTCTAACAAAACCTGTTGTTATTACGGGATCACAGGTACCGATTAGTTTTAAACAAACAGATGCTAAGAAAAATGTTATGGATAGTATTCGCTTTGCAAAAGAGGACATAGGGGGCGTATTTGTTGTTTTTGATGGTCGAGTGATTATTGGGACAAGAGCAGTAAAAATGCGCACCAAAAGCTATGATGCATTTGAAAGCATTAACCATCCATATGTGGCTAAAATAGAAGAAAATCAAATTCAGTATTTATGGAAGCCGGACAAGCAAACGGATGAACTAATATTGGATACAAGGATTTGTCCAGATGTATTTCTATTAAAATTGCATCCAGGAACAAAACCTGAAATCTTTGATTTTATTAAACATGTATATAAGGGTGTCATTATCGAAAGCTTTGGTAATGGAGGATTACCTTTTGAGGAGAGAAATCTCTTGCCAAAAATAGAAGAAATGGTAAACGCAGGGATAGCAGTGGTCATTTCTACACAGTGTCTGGAAGAAGGACAAGATCTCTTATTATATGAAGTGGGAAGAAAGGTTTCTCAATACAATGTTATATTATCTGCTGACATGAATACAGAAGCCATTGTTGCAAAATTAATGTGGGTACTGGGCAGTGAACAATCATTAAGTGAAATAAAGAGAGTGATGGAAAGTCCGATAGCCTATGATCTTTCAGTAGAATGGGAGAGTTAAAGAGCTGTTCTGATTCAATTAGATACAAATAAAAAAGCCCTATCAAATCGGTTTGAACGATTAGATAGGGCTTTTTTCATTCCATCTTAAGAAGGAGAATAACATCAATTTCAAGGTAGGTTTATGTACCTAATTTTGTTCTGTCTGCTTTGTCGTAAAAATTGCTAAAAATAGATTGATTGTTTAGAAAACAGCACTTTTGAAAGTGGAGAGATGGAAATATTTTTCTGATATATAAAACTTTTGATCTATTGAAGATAAAAGAAATAAAAAAACGTGACTATAGAATTATATACTAGTAGAATAATAGATAATATCATAGGTAATAAAGAATACATAATTGGGGTAATAGAAACGGATAGTAATAAGGTGATAGGTTTAAAGATGCCTAATAATGAATTGAGACATTAGAACTAGGAGGAATATAGTGGTGAAAAAAGTAGTAGTACCTGGTATATTTCTAGCAGCATTATCTTCTCCACTTTTTATGGAAGAGGCTCAGGCTGCTTCCATTACCAAATATGTAGAAGTGAATAAGGGATCGGTATTAAATGTAAGAGTCGGTCCATCAGTGAATACAAATATTGTAACAACATTAAATACTGGGACGAAAGTAAATGTCCTTTCTGAAACAAATGGTTGGTCAAAAGTAAATGTAGACGGAAAGACTGGATATGTATCATCCACGTATTTAATTACAAAGCAAGAAAATTCGATAAAATATGTTTCCATCAACCCGTCTTCTACCTTAAATGTTAGAGAATCTGCTTCTACTAAAGCGAAGGTCCTAACAAAGCTCAAACAGAATACCAAGGTTGAAGTAGTATCGGAATCTAATGGCTGGTCAAAAATTAAAGTAAATGGAATAAATGGTTATGTTGCATCAGAATACATAAAAGCTGATCAAACAGAGGAAAAGAAAACAACTGATACATCAAATGAACAAAAAACAGCAACTAAATATGTAAATGTAAATACTGGATCGAGTTTGAACTTAAGGAATAGTCCGTCTAATTCAGCTTCTATTATTGTTAAATTGGCAAAAGATGTAGCCGTAACGGTTTATTCTGAATCAAACGGTTGGTCAAAAGTGGAAGTATATGGAAAACAAGGTTATGTGGCAACGCAGTATTTAGCTGACAAAAAATCAACGGTTAATTCAGAGCAATCAAAAGAAACAGGTGTTAAAACGACAACAAAATATGTAAATGTAGCCAAAAACTCATCGCTAAATTTGCGTAAGGAAGCAAATACGAGTAGTTCTGTACTAACGAAGCTTTCTAGAGGGGCGAAGGTTACGGTTCTCTCAAGCGCAAATGGCTGGGATAAAGTAAATGCATCTGGAAAGACTGGCTATGTAAGCAATAGTTATTTGTCTGATAAGCAAATTACCGATACTACTACCGAGGCATCTGATACAGAAAGTGGACAAAGTAATTCGGACAAGTCACCGACAATAATCACGAAAAAAGTTAATGTGCAGACGGGATCTAATTTAAACGTGAGATCGAAAGCATCAACAAGTGGCACAATAAAAGGAAAGCTTACAGCAGGAACGGTAGTAACAGTAATATCAGAGAAAAATGGCTGGTCGCAAATTAAGACGAATAATCTAGAAGGGTATGTAAGCAGTGAGTACTTAACAAGTGTTACTACCCCTGAAAATGGAACAGACGACCAAACAGATCCAGAGGAAGACAAGCAGCCAGAAGAAACACCAACCACAGTGGAAAAGAAAGTCAATGTTCAAGCAGGATCAAGCTTAAACGTGAGATCCACAGCATCAACAAGTGGAGTAATAAAAGGAAAGCTTACAGCAGGAACGGTAGTAACAGTATTATCAGAGAAAAATGGCTGGTCACAAATTAAGACGAATAATCTAGAAGGGTATGTAAGCAGTGAGTACTTGACAAGTATTACTACCCCTGAAAATGGAACAGACGACCAAACAGATCAAGAGGAAGACAAGCAGTCAGAGGAAGCACCAACAGCAGTGGAAAAGATTGTTAATGTCCAAGCGGGTTCTAGCTTAAATATGAGAGCTACACCATCAACGAGTGGAACAATCTTAAGCAAGCTTGCAGCAGGAACAGTAGTAACTGTTCAATCAGAAGAAAATGGTTGGTCCAAAATAATAGTGAATAATCTGGAAGGGTATGTTAGTACAGAATATTTAACGGCTAAAGATAATGGAAGCACTAATGTAACAATAAATAAGAGTTATGTTAATTACAATCTGACTTTAGAAGACATGACTAATATTCAATTAAAAGTCAATCCACAAACGGATACAAAATATGATACATATATCAGAGAAGATGCGATTGTTTTCAAAACATCTGATTCCACAAAAGGAACTGTACTTGGTAGTGGCTGGAGATTGCGTGGAGGTGCTGGAACCGATTATTCTGTTGTTAGTACTTTAACGAGTGGACAGGTATTAACGGTTGTTTCCAAAGTAAAAGGAACGGATGGATACTACTGGTATAAAGTAGATTATTCACAGGCATGGGTTAGTGCTAGTAAAGAAGATACTGCCTATTATCTAAACCCCGATAACTTTATTAATAGTGATATCCAATCTTTGCAATTTCTTAAATT
Source organism: Niallia sp. HCP3S3_B10 (assembly GCF_052064465.1). NCBI lineage: Bacteria > Bacillati > Bacillota > Bacilli > Caryophanales > Bacillaceae > Niallia > Niallia sp. HCP3S3_B10. Next base: position 103,383 of record NZ_JBQHVO010000002.1, read on the forward strand.
GTCTGCAAAAGCAAATGTGGATGATAAAGAAGTAGATAGTAAGATATTAGCTGGTAAAGGTATATTAGCTGGTAAAGCATCTGCTTTTGTCACTGCGGCTAATGCTTACGGAATTAATGAACTATACTTGATTTCTCATGCTCTTTTAGAGACTGGAAATGGTACTTCTACTTTGGCAAATGGTGTTGAAGTTAATGGTAAAATGGTCTATAACATGTATGGTATTGGTGCCTATGATGGATCTGCTATTTCAAGTGGTGCCGAATATGCCTATAATGCTGGCTGGTTTACACCTGAAGCTGCGATTATAGGTGGTGCAAAATTTATTGCGCAAGGTTATATCAATGCTGGACAAGATACTTTATATAAAATGAGATGGAATCCTGATGCAGCTGAAAAAACAGGGACTGCAACACATCAGTATGCTTCCGATATAGGCTGGGCAACAAAACAGGTAAATCAAATTTATAATTTATATAGTTTAATAAGTACATATACATTAAACTATGAAATTCCAACCTATCAAGTAAACGCTAAGTAAGAGACTATAAGTTCTTTCATTCGTAAATGTTTTTAAAAAGACAGCTTTAAATTTCTATGTGTAAAAAAGTTCTGGTTATAAGAAGGTAAATCAATTCTCTGGTTATAATGGTGTTTGGAAAGATTACTTGCAATCTTTCTAAACATCACTCCAGATTGTAAACTTGGGTTTAATGCAATTGGATTACCTTTGTTATTAGCTGCGATAATATCTGCATCAGAAGGAATGGCTCCTAGAATATTTATATTCAATAATTGCAAGATATTTTCAACTTCCTGGTTATGTTTATAACCATTTACAAGGAGAGATAATGGCTGTTTATTTTGTGATTCCAGTATACCAATTACCCTGTCTGCATCCTGTAATGCAGTTTTATCAGGTGTAGCTACAATAATAACTTCATCGGCTCCGTTTATTGCATAGAAAAATCCACTTTCCAATCCTGAGGGAGAATCAATTAAGATAAAATCATACAGTGAATCAATTTCTTGTAGCATCTCCACAAACGAGAGAAATTCTACCTCTGTCACTTGCTTTTTACTACCGGGTACTAAATGAAGGTTCTTTAATGTACGGTGTTTAACGACTATATGATTAAAGGAACATAGCTTTTGCAAATAATCCGAAATATCTAGAATAATTCGATTAGACAAGCCTAATGGAATATCAAGGTTTCGTAAACCAAAATCAGCATCAATTAAGCACACTTTATAGCCTTTTAATGCAAGGGAAATACCGATATTAGCAGTAACTGTAGTTTTTCCAACCCCACCTTTCCCGGAAGTAATAGTAATTATTCGACTCATTTTTTAATCCCCCTAAAATGTAAAAAGGCTGATGAAAGAGGGAAGTCTCTCAACAGTAAGTTCGTAATGATCCATTAGTGAACGAACAATAAATCACTAATTTCAGTTAACTAGATTATTCCTGAATAATAATGAACAAAGAACGTTTAATGGAATGAAAGTGAACGTAATATAGAACAATTTTAATATGAAAATTGGAGAAGAACCATATGTAGAAAATACTATCTATTCTATTGAATTTCAACCTAATGTAGGGGAGAGAGTTCTATTTGTAAGAGTTTTGGATGGGTAATAGGAAAAAAGCCTAGTGAAGAGTGACGGCTAATGGGCTCACTTTATTTGGAACAGAGCATATATAATTAGCTGTGAACGAAATAAAATAAGGATAATTACCTAATATTGTATCTGAAAAAATTTATTTTAAGGAAGGGTAATCCTTATAAAAGAAAAAGGATGCTTGAATCTCCCAAAAGGTAGCAGGGATCAGGCATCCTTTTCTTCGGATGGTATTAATTAAATAAACAAAATATAATCGAGCAGCGTATTTAAAAGAAAGGCAATTATATCTCTTGAACGGAACTATCGATAGAATATGGAGAGAAATCGATATCACATGCAGATCCAAGGACAAATTTGGCCAGTTGTTTGCCGATAAATGGGCCCATCGTTAAGCCTGATGCTCCTAAACCATTCGCAATCGTTAATCCTTTATACTGCGTCAGTCTTCCGAATACTGGAAGAAAGTCATTTGTAAATGGACGGAAGCCAACTTTTGCTTCTCCCCAGATTCCATCGGATAAGCCTGGAGCGAATAGTAAAGCTTTATCGATAATCTCTTTTATTCCCGCAACCGTTATGTCAGCAGCTAACGCAGTCGTATTATCGTGTGTTGCGCCTATCACAATACTGTTATCTTCTAAAGTTAATATATACTGATCATGTGGTGGCATGACAACAGGCCAATCAGAACATGTTACATCTTTTAGTTTTACATGCAAAATCTGTCCTTTTTGTGCTTTCACATCAAAGGATAATTGTAATGGCTTAAGTAACTCATTTGCCCATACCCCCGCAGCAATGACTACTTCATCCGCATAAATAGTAGTGTTATCACTAAGTTTTACGCCAATAATTTCGTCTTTTTCTTTGATAAGCGTACTATTTGAGTGAATAAAGGTTGCACCTAATTGTTTGCTAGCCTCTATAAGAGCATTTCGTAGTGCCCAGCCATTTACTCTTGCTGCTCCACTAATATGTAAAGCGCCATATCCTGGAGCTAATAACGGGAACAATGCCTTTGCTTCTGATGAGGTAAGGATATTTACATCTCCAATTTCTGGTGCTTCTAATTTTCTTTTTAATGTTCTCTCTTCCATAGCTTCTAGTTTTGTAAGATCGGAATGAAGGCTTAGAGCACCAACTTTTTTATAACCAGTATGTAATTGATGATAGCTATTTAAATCTTCAACAAGGGATGGATAGTATTTCGCACCTTCTCTTGCTAATACATACCATTTTTTGTTTCTACGCTGGGAATTCCAAGGGCAAATGATGCCAGCTGCTGCCTTTGTTGCTTGTCCTTGATCTTCTCGATCAATGACTATAACCTCTGCTCCACGCTTTGCTAATTCAAATGTAATAGAGGCGCCAAGTATCCCTCCGCCTACTACAATTACTTTTTTCATGTATTAATCAATTCCTTCTATATATTAAGTTAGGACTGGTTTCAAAGTTTGTTGGTCGTAATTTGAAAGTATATTGTCATCACAAATTATGGGAAGGTTTACCCTATTGTTTGCAAAGGGAGGCTAGCCTTTGATTTATCCCTAAAGTGCCTTCTTGTCATGTATTAATTTTCTTTTAAAAAACCAATTATTGAAAAACAGCCAAGGTAAAAAGCTATTTCTAATATAACATAGTGGTTCAAATAGAAAGAAATTCGCATTTTTTAACAAAAAAGAAAAATGTTGAGTTGTGTCGAAATAAAACGATAAAATACTTCTATTAAGAACGGTTCATTATTTTAATATTATTTAGTCGCTTCCATTTTTTGGAGTGGTATATAGGAAAAAAGTTTGAAAAAAATGTGAACAAACGAAGAAAAATGACAATTGAAATATAATTGTAATATTTCTATTACTTAAATGACAAATTATGATGTTATACTTCTATTTGTGGCGAAAGATGTTTTATATAAAGAACTTTCGTCGAAAACAGGGTTATTGTTTGATTTACACTGTAGAGAATACTATATTATAAGAGTCTCTCTACCAATTACATCATAAACATAAAGAAGATACATAGATAAATAAATTAGAAGAATTCTACATTAGATAAATGTGCAGGGGGAAAATGGAATGTTAAAAAAGAAACTAGTGGTACTAAATACGACGATATTACTTGGATTGGGTACTAGCTTAGCGATCCCAGGAATAAATGCTCATGCGATTCAACCAACTAGCATTACGCAACAACAAGCATCTTTAAAAAGCCAAATTTCTGACGCTCAAATTAAAATTGTAGAAACGCAAGAAGAGTTAAAAAAATTAGAGGCTCAAATTAAAAGAGTAGATAAAGCAATTGAGGAAAATAAAAGTCTTATTGAGGAAACAAAGGCTAAAATGAAAGCTACGGAGAAAGAAATTGACTCTCTTGAGAAAAAAATAAAAGAATTAGAAGATAGAATTGAAAAGCGTAATGATGTATTAAAAGAAAGAGCACGTTCTTTCCAAGAAAATGGAGGAAGTGTTGATTATATTGAAGTATTATTCGGTGCTGCTAGTTTTAAGGAATTTGTTGACCGTGTAGGTGCAGTTGCTACAATTATGGAAGCAGATCAAGATTTAATTGCAAGCAATGAGAAAGATAAAGAAGATTTAGAAACAAAGCAAAATGAAATAAAAGATAAATATGATGAGTTGAATAATACGAAGTTAGATCTTGAAGAAATGCAAAAGCAAAATGAAGATCAACAGAAGAAAAATGAGCAATCCAAAAAAGATTTAAAGGCTAAAGAAGCTGAAAATAAAGAACGTAAAGCAGAATTGGAACAGAAATACGGTTCTTTACAATCTGTAGAGCCACAAATAAAAAAAATGATTCAACAAAAAGAAGAAGATAACTTAAATCAATTGGTTGCTTCGACAGTTGGAACGAATGACAGTGGGAGTGCTAGTAAGACTTCAAGTGAAAAAGCAAGCGGTGGTAAATCAAAAGCAATTACTGCTGGTTATAAATACATTGGGAATTCAACTTATAAATTTGGCGGTGGAAGAACTGCTTCCGATGTAGCAAACGGATTGTTTGATTGTTCTGGATTTGTTAGCTGGGCTTATTCACAAGCTGGATATAGCATTCCTGCAAGTACGGATGCTTTAAAGAACTCCGGAACACGCGTGTCTACAAGCGATATGCAACCAGGAGATTTAGTGTTCTTTAACACATATAAAACAGATGGTCATGTTGGAATCTATATTGGTGGAGGTAAGTTTATCGGTTCACAAAGCTCTACTGGTGTTGCAATAGCATCTATGAATAGCGGGTATTGGAAATCTGTATTTAATGGAAGAGTTGTTCGTTTCTAATAGAATCATTTCAGGAAAGCATTACTAGTGAGTTTTATCTGGTAATGCTTTTGTTCTGTTTACTTATATAATACCCATTAGTAAAAAAAATATTCCTTTTTTTTGAAAGATGCGTTAATTTTTTATTTATCTCCCAACTTCAGTTAGACATTAATTACAAGCTTGTGAGCGTTTAAGAAGGATAGGTGGGAGAGTAAATAGCCCCTAAATGGTTTTCTAAGCTAGAACTAACCTTTAGTGAAGGATGAAGGACCACAATTTTTCTAAAAGGATTCACGACATTTTTATTATTAGTGTAATAGTAATTTGTTTCCCTCTATTATTAAATGGATAATATGATGGAAGATAAAAGCGAGTATTCTTAAGAAGGTAAAATTCTTGACCAATTAAAAAGTTTATTATAAAATTTTTAATCGGAATCGTTTGGATTTATGTTGACACCTTAATGGGAAAAGTCTATTATTAAGTGTCATGTATAATATATAAAAGAAAAAGGTAGGAATAGCTTTCATTTATGATTAATCTAAATAAATGAATAACTAGGTGTGTTCCATTTCTTCTTTAAATCGTAATGAATACGAAATGGTTAAAGGATAGATTTACTTTCTCAAACTAGGAAAGTAAGCTACTCAATATATGTTATAGAGTATATACCTGTAGGAAATGGCAAAAATTATAAAAGTTTAGATGTGTCTCGACAGTGGATGGACACGGAGATATATGTTATATCAATCATTGATATAAAAATCGGTATAACCAAGCTAGCCTCTTTGACATGGTATGGTTTTATATCTTAGATTAATCGGCTTTTATTTAAATAATGAATTGATGACGTGAATTACAAATGGAAAGGAGTAATTACTATGAAACTGGCGACAGTATCAAAAATTACATTTGGATATGAGCATGTCCCTTCTCTTGAAAATGTCTCTTTTGAATTAGAAAGTGGTGAGTTTGTTGGGATTACTGGCCCGAATGGTGCAAGTAAATCTACACTCTTAAAGTTATTATTGGGCTTGCTTAAACCTTGGTCAGGCAGTGTGAAAATAAGTAAGCTTAATTCGAAGGAAAAAAAATTAACAGTTGGTTATGTTCCGCAGCAAATCTCTTCTTTTAATGTTGGATTCCCGAGCACGGTGATAGAACTTGTTCGTTCAGGTAGATATCAGCGTAAAAAGTTTTATGAGAGACTGAAGGAAGTTGATCATGAGGCAGTGAAGAAGTCTTTAGAAATGGTTGGAATGTGGGAGTATCGAAATAAGAAAATAGGAGAGTTATCTGGAGGACAAAAACAGAAGATTGTGATTGCCCGAATACTAGCGTCAGAACCGGATTTACTTGTTTTAGATGAACCGACAACAGGCATGGATGCGGATAGTAGAAAAGGATTTTATGAATTTATGAAGCATCAGGTTAGAGAACATAATAGAACGGTAGTCATGGTAACCCATGATCAAGATGAAGTAGAAGGTTATTTAGATAAGATTATTCATATAGAGAAAGGAGAAAAAGGTGGATGGAGATGTTTGAGCTTGAATTCATGCAAAGAGCATTTTGGGCAGGTGGGCTCATTGCAATAATTGCACCAATCATAGGGATTTATTTAGTCTTAAGAAGACAGGCGTTAATGGCCGATACTTTGTCCCATATCTCATTAGCTGGTGTTGCGATTGGTTTTTTCTTTCAAACAAATGTGACACTCTCTAGTCTACTAGTCGTTGTCGCTGGGGCGATTGGGATTGAATATATGCGTCGTGCATATCATACTTATTCAGAAGTATCGATAGCTATTTTGATGGCTGCTGGTCTATCATTTGCGTTATTTCTTATGAGCTTATCAAGTGGTGGAATGACGGCAAGCATGGATCAGTATTTATTTGGGAGTATTATTACGATAAGTAAACAGCAAGTAAATGTGTTAGCAATTGTAACTGGAATTATTCTTTTATTTTTTCTTTTCTTTACGAGACAAATGTATATTATGACCTTTGATCAAGATACTGCTACAACTAGTGGGATTAATACAAGTATGCTATCTATTGCATTTAGCATTTTAACGGGTATTGCAATTTCTGTTATTATACCAACTATTGGAGTATTATTAGTTTCTGCCCTGTTGGTACTACCTTCTGCTTTTTCCATTAAATTAGTAAAAGGTTTTAAATGGGTGTTTATTGTTGCCATTTTAGTAGCGGCAGTTAGTATTTTTACTGGTTTATTTTCATCCTATCATTTAGGAACTCCTCCTGGAGCAACGATAACGTTATTATTGGTAGTTATCTTGCTTATAGGTTTCTTAAGTCAAAAGGTTTATATGATAGTTCGTCGTGCATCAAGCCAGAAAAATTATAAAAAAGTAGGGTAAAAAAAGAGGAGTCAGTGCTATTAATAGCTGGCTCCTCTTTTTATCTATTTAGTTAATATCCTTTATGGTAGTCTACTAAATTAATCGGGAGTGGTTCTCCTTTTAGATAGTAAATTGCATTCTGCAGAAATATTTCTTCTATCACTCTACTGCTATAATGCTCTGTAGAACCAGATGTGTGAGGAGTAATAATGACATTTTCTAAATCCCATAATGGACTTGATTGCTGTAATGGTTCTGTTTCAAAGACGTCTAATCCCGCACCTAATATTTCTCCACTTATTAATGCTTCAACTAGATCATCTTCTTTCACAATTTCTCCACGTCCGATGTTAATAAAGAATGCTGACTTTTTCATTTGCTGAAATTGTTCTTTTTGGAATAAATGGTATGTATCATCAGTTAATGGAAGAGTGACAACAACATAATCACATATTGGAAGTACTTCAGCTAGTTGATTGGAAGTGTATAATTTATCCACATAGTCTGTCGGTTTCAGCGAGTTTCGTACACCGATGACATGCATATCAAATGCTTTCGCAATTTTAGCTGTTTCTAGCCCGATTGCCCCTACGCCAATAATACCAATCGTTTTTTTATGAGCTTCCAACTTGATATCGGTACCATCCCACTTTTTTGTTTGCTGATTTCGAACATATGTATGAATATTTCTTGTTAATCCTAGTAGGAGAGCGAAAATCGTTTCAGAAATTGGATAGCTATGTACTCCATTTGCGCTTGTAATGAAAATATTTTTTTTACTTAATTGATCTAATGGAAGGCTATTAACACCAGCGCTCCATGTTTGAATCCATTTGAGCTGGTCATTCTGGTTAATGCTTTGCATATCAAAACTGTTTCTCCAACCAACAATTATTTCAGAATCAATCAAATGCTCTTGCCATTCATCCTGTTTTGATGCATGAATAATTTGCCATGCAGAGAATTGGGACTTAACTTTTTCCAATAGAGAAGGATGGAGGGGGTGGGTAATTAATATTTTTCTGCTATTCATATGGAGGACACTCCTTTATTATTTGATTGTATTATTACTATTGTAACAAATAATAAGATAATTGGAACTATTTTGCTTATTTTAAATAATTCTATGCTTTCTATTTGGAGGAATTACTAATTTAGTTGAAATATAAAGAATTATAAGTAGTTATTGAAGGATGAACTTGCTATAATGAAAATGCTATTAATGAGTAAGTACGTGGAAGTTAATGAATGGAAGTAGATGATGAAATAAAGTAACAGGAGATGAAATCTTGAATACAGAAGTAACTATTTTATTAACAAGTGATGTCCATGGAAATATATTTCCAGTGAACTATGGGAATAATGCGCCATCTGATGTGGGCCTAGGAAAAGTTGCTACTATTATAGCAAAGGAAAGGGCAAAGAATCCAAATACGATTATAATAGACAATGGTGATTTAATACAAGGTACGCCTTTAACATACCATTATGTGAATTTTTTAGCAGATAAAAAAAATCCAATGATAACAATCTTAAATCAATTAAAATATGATGGGGCTGTTATTGGAAATCATGAATTTAATTACGGTTTAACTATTTTAAAAAGTGCTGTAAAAGAATCAAATTTTCCTTGGCTTTGTGGGAATATTGTCGAAGAAAAAACAAATCAGCCGTTTTTAGGTACCCCTTATTTGATTAAAAGAATTAATGGCTTTAAAATTGCAATTCTTGGCTTGACAACGCACTATATTCCGAATTGGGAAAACCCTAAGAATATCAAAGGACTTCAATTTAATGATGCATTCGATAGTGCAAAAAAATGGGTAGATTTTATTAATAAAGAAGAACAGCCAGATGTTCTTGTCATTTCCTATCATGGTGGATTTGAACGGAATCTGGAAACGGGAGAGCCAACGGAAGTATTGACTAGGGAGAATCAGGGATATAGCATTTGCAAACAGATAGATGGTGTTGATGTGCTATTAACTGGCCATCAACATCGAGAATTAACTGGTAATATAAATGGCACAGAAATTATACAGCCAAGCAATAATGGAAAATTTGTGGGCAAAATAACATTGGTGCTTGATGAAAACGGGGAGGTAATAAAGAAAGACTCCGAATTATTATCAGTAGCAGATGTGGATGCAGATGAAGAAATCCTTATGTTAGCAAAAGAATATGAAGATAGTACACAAAAATGGCTGGATACGCCAATAGGACATATTGATGGAGATATGCTTGTAAAAGATCCAATGGAGATTCGCTTAGCAGATAGTCCGCTCATTGAATTTATTAATAAAGTGCAAATGGAAGCTGCGAATGTAAAAATCAGTAATACGGCACTCTTTAATAATGAATCCCCTGGATTTAAACCAAATGTGACAATGAGGGACATTGTTTCCAATTATATCTATCCTAATACATTCAAAGTACTAGCTTTAACTGGGAAAGATATTCGTGCAGCACTTGAGCAAAGCGCCAAATATTTTGCTTTGAATGAGGAAGGTGAACCAATAGTAAATCCTTCCTTTGTTTATCCTAAACCACAGCATTATAACTATGATATGTGGGAGGGGATTGAATATACACTTGATATAACAAAACCTCATGGACAAAGAGTCATTCAGCTAGATTTTGAAGGCAAACCAATAGATGAGGAAGCTATTTATGAAGTGGTAATGAATAATTATCGAGCTGGGGGTGGCGGTGATTTCTTTATGTTTAAGAATAAACCTGTAGTCCGAGAGATTCAATTTGATGCTTCAGAATTACTTGCAAATTATATAATGGAGCGAAAAATTGTGCCCGCCACTTGTAATCATAATTGGAAAGTTATTTGGTGATTATATTTAGGGCTGAAAACAAGTCTATAGGGTAAAATAGTCAGCTATTTTCGAGAGAATATATGTGGGTCTATCGATAATAGCTGATTTTTTATTATTCTTTTAGACAAGTGTATTGACATGCCCTTTTATTTCATTTTTAATATTGTTAATATTAAAAAAATAGAAGCGTCAGGGGATGAAGATGTTGAGTAAACCGATAATAGGGATAACAGGTGCTTATATATTTAAAAATAAATTCATGGAAGGTACATACGTTCATCATGATTATCAAAAATCAATTGCGGCCAATGGTGGGTTGCCGATCATTCTTCCGTTTGTAGAAGAGAATCTTGCAGTAGAAATGGTAGATCTATGTGATGCCGTTATTCTAAGTGGTGGAGAGGATATAGATCCTATTACATTTGGAGAAGATCCACATCAAAATATCGGGGATACAATTCTCCTGCGGGATAAAGTGGAAATAAATGTAATTAACAGAGCGATGGAGACAAATAAACCAATACTAGCAATATGCAGAGGGATTCAAATATTAAATGTTGCTTTAGGGGGAACACTAATTCAAGATATTCCTTCTCAAGTGAAAGATAGTATTAAACATACTCAATCTGTGAAAAGAAGCTGGGATACTCATTTTGTAACCATAAAAGAAGATAGTCAATTAGCATCTATAATAGGAGAAACGAAAACAAGGGTAAATAGCATTCACCATCAAGCGATTGATATGTTAGCAAAGGATTTAGTGGAGGTTGCAAGAAGTAAGGATGGCATCATTGAAGCGGTCGAGCATAAGAGTTATCAAAATTTCTTGTTGGGAGTACAATGGCATCCTGAATCTATGGCATCTACCAATGAAAAGATGAATCAAATTTTTGCTGAATTTATAAAAAGTGCAAATCTAGAAAAAGTGAACATGTTACATAAAATGAAGTCATAAAAAAACAGTCATGAAGAAAAAGATAAAGGCAAAAAAAGAAAAAGATGAAAAAAAGTTAGTATTAACATCTAAAATCAGCTAAAATAATAAGGTAAGACAATTTTTTCTTAGGAGGCATAACAATGAGCGAAAAAACATTTACGGTAATTGATGAAACTGGGATTCATGCAAGACCAGCAACATTATTAGTAAGCACTGCTAGTAAATACAAATCTGATATGCAAATCTCGTTCAAAGGTAAATCTGTAAACTTAAAGTCTATTATGGGCGTAATGTCACTAGGTGTACCAAAGGGTGGAGAAATTACTATTTCTGCAACTGGTGAAGATGAAGTAGAAGCAGTAGAAGGTGTAGAAGCTGTCCTTAAAAAAGAAGGATTAGTTGGTTAATCTATATACTTCAATGGCCCTCTGAGATGGGGGTCACTCTCATTTATTTTTTTGTAGCTTTGTTAAAGCGTTTACATTTCGATGTTAACAAAAAAAGATCTGACTTTTGTTGTCTTTACATTACAAAAGCTAGATCTTTTTTTGTTTTTTTTCAATGATAAAATAGCGCATTTGATGGATGCGTTCGTTTCTATATATTCGCTATCTCCATTTCTCTCTGTACATAATATGAGAATTTTTAGTAAAATGAAAAGGGAATAGGAGGATTGGCATGATTGTAAAATTAGATGATGTGGGCTTAAAAAGAAATGGACAGTGGATTCTACAACATATTAATTGGGAGATTAAAAAAGGGGAGAATTGGATTTTATATGGTCTTAATGGTGCCGGTAAGACAGCTTTATTAAATATGATTTGTGCCTATTATCATCCAACAGAAGGTAAGATGGAAGTTCTAGGAAAGGTATTTGGGAAATCTGAATTAGGGGGAGCACTGAGAAGAAGAATTGGATTGGTATCAAATCGTCTGCAACAAAAATTATATGAATCTGACAGTGCATTTGAAATCGTGCTAAGTGGCGCTTATGCATCTATTGGTTTATATGAGTCACCGACAACTGAAATCAGAAATCGAGCTATTGCTATTATGAAGCAGTTAGGTAGTTTGGAATATGCTGACAGATCATATAATAGTTTATCGCAAGGAGAGAGACAAAAGGTTCTTATTGGAAGAGCATTAATGTTGGATCCGGAGCTTATTATTTTGGATGAACCAGCAACTGGCTTGGATTTTTTGGCAAGGGAACAATTATTGGACACCATTTTAAAGATAGTAAACGAGGACACAAGCATCATTTATGTTACACATCATGTGGAAGAGATATTGCCGGTTTTTTCCCACTCTTTTCTCTTGAAAGAAGGTAAGGAATTTTCCTCTGGCTATACAAAGGATATATTAACGAGCAAAAATATGAGTAGCTTTTTTTCGTTACCAGTTGAAGTTATTTGGAATAACGAACGGCCGCTTTTGGCTAGAAAAAAGAGCTCACTGATCGAAAATTAGGAAAGGGAGAATAGATTGTGGCTTATAAAATTGTATTTATAGATATAGATGGAACGTTAGTGAATGAGGAGAAAAAAATACCTCATGATGCAAAATTAGCAATTAATGAGTTAAAGAAACGCAATATTCCCATCGTTTTAGCAACAGGAAGAGCACCGTATTTCTTTTCAGATATATTAGCTGAATTAAATTTAACATCATATATCTCTTTTAACGGCTCGTACGTTGTTCATGAGAAAGAGGAGGTATATAAAAAACCGATTCCGATAGAGACGCTAGAGAAATTAGAACAAATTGCTTTAAAAAATGATCATCCGTTAGTATTTCAAGGAAGTAAGGAATGCTGTGCAAATCATCAAGAGCATGCTCATATTATTGAATCCTTTCAGTCATTGAAATTAAATGCGCCATCCTATCGAAAAGATTTTTGGAAGGAGGCGGATATTTATCAATGCTTGCTTTTCTGTGAAGAAAAAGATGAAAATTTATATGAAGAAACTTTTTCAACGATTCACTTTGTACGTTGGCATCCTTTATCAATGGATGTTATCCCCACTGGTGGGTCAAAGGCAGCAGGAATAGTGGAAATTTTAAATAGATTAAATATCGATCCTCAGGAAGCTGTGGCATTTGGAGATGGGTTAAATGATAAAGAAATGCTCTCGTATGTAGGTATGGGGATAGCGATGGGAAATGCTCATGAAGAAGTTATACCATTTGCGAAAATGGTCACAAAACATGTGAATGAAGGCGGTCTCTCTTATGGTTTGAAAGAAATTGGTTTAATCTAGTACGGGACATTTTTAATATACATAGAAGAAAAGCTGTCAAAAGTTAGTTTTTAGTCTTTTGACAGCTTAGGATGAAAAAGATAATCTAGTCTTTCCAATCTTCATACACTACAACTCCACCTGATAAATCGATGGTATTACGTTCCCCTTTATAAAGAAGTTTGCCATCTTCTTTCACGATTAGGTTTTCGTAGGTAAATACCTTTTTTCCATTTGGTAAGGTGATAACTACTTTTTCTCCGAATTCTTCTTTTCCTGTTCTGGGCTCACTAGCAAAATATTTATCTGAGAAAATATAGCCTCCAAATAGGGTAGTTAAGAGTAAGATGGAACCTAAAAAATAGATGATTTTTTTGCTAATACTATTTTTCTTTTCGTCGTGTTTTTCCGTACTTTTCATATGCGCCTCCACAATATCCCCTTTTCGTTAAAAATAATTGCTAAAACGGTATCAATGGCAGATGTAATAATAGGTTGATATATATGAAATTCCCTCTAAATTATGATATGAAACAAAAACATAAAGATGACGAAAATTTGAATGTAATATCGTTTTCCCTTTTTTGATGTAGTTTATTGTTAGGAAAGGTGTTTTCTAAAAGAATGTTGCTTTTTATAGGAAAAGCAATTAATGAGAATAACGGAACCGCTTGAATAATCGTAGCATCTCTAGGGGAACTGCGAGAAAGATCGATTCTTACAACATATGAGGCATAATGGATATGGAAAGGAAAAATGAATAGGGTGAATTTGTTTTTTATAAATATTCCTGAAACCTTTTTTATTTCTAATCGTATATTTGATAAGAAATAACATGAAGGAGGAATGATTAGGTGACCACATAATAAAATTTAAAAAATGGAAAGTGAATGATGTATATGGAAATATTCGGCTTTGATCTTCCCACCATTTATTTAACCGTATTAATAGGATCGGGAATATGTGTCATTTTAACATTATTATTATCAGATTTATTTGGCGGAGATATTGGTGTCTTCAATCCCACTTTAATCCTTGCTTTTTTTACGATATTAGCAGCAAGTGGCTATTTGATGGAAAAGTATTCCGATATCAATAGTGTTATGATTCTATCTATTTCAGCAGTTATTGCACTCATTGTTTCTAGCTGTTTACATTTTTTTGTATTTATCCCACTTGCCAATGCAGAGGAGTCATTGGTTTACAATGATGAATCATTAAAAGGGAGAATTGGCAGAGTGATTACTGCTATTCCGAAAGATGGATATGGAGAAATTTTAATTGAGAGTATAAGCGGTAATATTTCAAAGACCGCAGCAAGCTTTTATAATGAAGAAATTGGCTTTGGTGAGGAAACGGTTGTAGTAGAGATTAAAGAGAATGTTGCTTATGTAGTCCGTAATAACGGAATTTAGGAAAGTTAATAAGAGGAGGAAAACTGGATGCAAATGGAGATTTGGATTGTAATAGGAATTGTAGCAATTTTACTAATCGCACTTATTAGTATATTTATGGCAAAGTATAAAACAGCAGGACCTGACGAAGCGCTAATTGTAACAGGAAGCTATTTAGGATCAAAAAATGTTCATGTTGATGAATCTGGAAATAAAATTAAGATCATTAGAGGCGGAGGGGCATTTATTCTCCCTGTTTTCCAACAATCAGAGCCTTTAAGCTTATTATCTAGCAAATTAGATGTTTCGACACCTGAAGTATATACAGAGCAAGGTGTTCCAGTAATGGCAGATGGTACAGCAATTATTAAAATTGGTGGTTCTATTGGTGAAATTGCAACAGCAGCTGAACAGTTTTTGGGGAAAACCAAACAAGATCGTGAAAACGAAGCAAGAGAAGTATTAGAAGGACATTTGCGTTCTATCCTTGGTAGTATGACAGTAGAGGAAATTTATAAAAATAGAGATAAGTTTTCACAAGAAGTGCAAAGAGTTGCTTCACATGACTTGGCAAAAATGGGTCTGGTCATTGTCTCTTTTACCATTAAAGATGTAAGAGATAAAAATGGATACTTAGAATCCCTTGGTAAACCGCGTATTGCACAAGTAAAAAGAGATGCAGACATAGCAACTGCAGAAGCCGATAAAGAAACAAGAATTAAAAAGGCAGAAGCAGATAAGGATGCTAAAAAGGCTGAATTAGAAAGAGCTACGGAAATTGCCGAAGCAGAAAAAGAAAATCAAATGAAAATTGCTGATTATAGAAGAGATCAAGATATTGCAAAAGCGCGTGCTGACCAAGCGTATGATTTAGAAAGTGCTCGTTCTAAGCAAGAAGTTACCGAACAAGAAATGCAAATTAAGATCATTGAAAGACAGAAACAAATTGAATTAGAAGAAAAAGAAATTTTAAGAAGAGAAAAGCAATATGATTCAGAGGTTAAAAAGAAAGCTGATGCAGATCGCTATGCAATGGAACAGGCAGCTGAGGCAAATAAACGTCGTGAAATTGCAGAAGCAGATGCTAATCAATATCGTATTGAGTCACAAGCGAAAGCCGAGGCAGAAAAAGTCCGTGTAGACGGTTTAGCGAAAGCGGAAGCGGAAAAAGCAAAAGGGGAAACAGAAGCAGACATCATTCGCTTAAAAGGTTTGGCAGAAGCGGAAGCGAAACGCAAGATTGCAGAAGCATATGCACAATACGGCCAAGCGGCAATCTTAGATATGGTGCTTGACATGTTACCTGAATATGCAAAACAAGTGGCTAGTCCATTAGCGAATATTGATAAGATAACAGTTGTTGATACAGGAAGTGATGGTAGTAATGGTGGAGCAAATAAAGTTACTGGCTATGCGACAAACCTCATGTCAACAATGCAAGAATCTTTAAAGGCTTCAGCTGGGATTGATGTTAAAGAATTATTGGAGAATTTATCTGGTAAAGGGAATATTCGTCAAAGTATTAATGAATTGAATGATAATTTAAGTAATAAATCAGAATAAGGAAGAAAAAGGGTCAGATTTATAATCGGACCCTTTTTCAATATGCTATTATTCTTTCAAATCTTCAATGGAATCAATATCCATATAGCTTGGTACGACTAGTCCTAATTTTGTTCCTTCTAGGTTAGCGCCTAAATCTTCGAATTGGCCTTCATATTTGCTTGCATAGTCTTCATGTGTAATTGGTAACCAGCCAGCGATATGTGCGTCTAAGCTGCCGTCAGCAACACCAGTCCACATAGGACCTGCTTCTACTTGACTTAATGTTACATCATAGCCTAAATCTGTTAATACCTGGCCAACAACATTTGTACTTGCAATTTCGCTATCCCATGCAACGTAACCAATTTTAATTTTGTCACCATCAACGCTGTCTACACCGTCAGTCCATTCACTAACTTTATCAGCATTTTCTTTAACCCAGCTTTCGGCTGCTTTTTCAGGTGACTCTCCTTCATAAATATCCATCATAACAACTCCCATATCTTCTGTTGTCCAATGGAAATTATCTAATACTGCATATGCTTCAGGCATATCTTCTTTTAAGCCATTACGTACAATGGAATGAATGTTTTCATCTTCACCATATGAGCCTTTTGGATCTTCTAAGTATTTCAAATCATAGGCAGTAAACATCCAGTGCGGAGTCCAGCCTGTTACAATGATAGGTTCTTCTTTATCATATGCTTTTTTTAGCGCTGCAGTCATAGCCGCACTTGATCCTTCTACTAAAGTCCAATCGCTTAATTCATAGTCACTAATTGCTTGATTTGTTGCTTTCATTAATCCTGCTCCAGGGTCAATCCCAATAATTTCATAATCGACCTTTTCACCAATTGTAGCATTTTCGTTATCTGCACTGTCAGAACCACAGGCAGCTAACCCTAAAGTAAGCGTGATTGCTCCTAGTAAGCTTGTCATTTTTTTCATATTAATTTGCCCCCTTTTTTTTTGTGCCCACATTTTGGGTAATTCTATCTAAAATGATTGCAAGTACTACAATAGAAATACCGGCTTCAAACCCACGACCAATTTGAATCTGAGTTACAGCACGATAGACATCTGCACCTAATCCAGGCGCCCCAACCATTGCAGCAATTACTACCATTGATAGCGCAAGCATGATACTTTGATTAATACCAGCTAATATAGTTGGCATTGCAAGTGGTAATTGAACTTTTAATAATTTTTGAGATGTAGTACTACCAAAACTTTCGGTAGCTTCTGTAATATCGCTTGGTACCTGTTGGATACCAAGAATTGTTAAGCGTATAGTAGGTGGCATTGCAAAAATTACAGAAGCAACTACTCCTGGCACTACCCCGATACTAAAGAAGAAAATGGCCGGTATTAAATATACAAAAGCTGGCATTGTCTGCATAAAGTCTAATATCGGGATTACGATATTGCGGACTGTATTGTTTTGAGAAGCCCAAATGCCTAGCGGAATACCAATAACAATCGAGATAAATACAGCTGAAAGAACAAGGGCTAATGTATCAATCATTGGTTCCCAGTAGCCTAAATTATCAACAAGTAATAAGCCTATAAGCGTAAATAGTGCAATCTTCTTATTCGCTAATTTCCAAGCCAGTAATGCTAATAAAATGATTAATAGAATAGGAGGAATGAATCCAAAGAAAGAAACTATAATATTAACTACAAATTCTAGTACTGCTGTAATTCCATCAAATAATACTTCAAAAGTAGTTGTAAGCCAGTCAACAAAGGAATCGATCCAATCTGCGACAGGCAGTTTAGGAAATAGATTATTCATGATTATCCCCCCCAACTGGTACGGCTTCTGTCGATGTAGGTGCATTAATAAGTTCATTATTACCAGCAAGTGCACCAATAACTGCACCTCTTACTAATATCCCTTTTAACCTATTTTGCTCATCTATAACAGCAACTGGAATGATTGCAGTGGAAACTTTATCGAATAGGTCAGATAATAATGTATCACCTGTTACCGTAATAACATCTTTTTGTAAGATTGCTTCGATTCCTTCATTTTTTTCGCTGGCTATACGTGCATCATCGGCAGTAATTGCTCCAAGAAGCTCTCTACGTTTATTTACAACATAGATACTTGAGATTCCGAGTTTCTTCATCATTTGTAATGCAACACGAGGACCTTTTTCTATATTGACTGCCTCTGCACGTTTCATTATGTGATTTGCCGTTAAAACTTTCGATAAATCAACATCTTCGACAAATCGTTCTACATAATCATTGGAAGGATTCATTAAAATTTCTTCAGGCGTTCCTACTTGGACAATAGATCCATCCTTCATTAATGCGATTCGATCACCAATTCGCAATGCTTCATCTAAATCATGTGTAATAAATATGATTGTTTTTTCCATATTTGATTGCAGGTCTAATAACTCGTCCTGCATATCTTTACGAATTAAAGGATCAAGTGCGCTAAATGCTTCATCCATTAAAAGAATATCTGGATCATTTGCCAATGCACGAGCAAGACCTACCCTTTGTTGCATCCCGCCACTTAGTTGGTCTGGATATTGATTTTCGTAACCTGTTAAACCAACTAGTTTAAGAGCTTCTAAGGCTTGTTCTTTGCGAGTCGCTTTATCTACACCTTGAATTTCTAAACCAAATTCAGCATTTTCTAAGATTGTTCGATGGGGAAGTAATGCAAATTTCTGAAAGACCATGCTTACTTTTTCTCTACGAACATTGCGTAACTCTTCTTTAGACATACGTACAATGTCTTTCCCATCAATATAAATATTCCCGATGGTTGGATCAATCAGACGGTTAAACATACGAACTAATGTTGATTTACCACTTCCTGAAAGTCCCATGATTACAAATATCTCTCCAGGATTCACTTCAAAACTAGCCTTATTTACCCCGACTGTTGCTCCTGTTTTTTTAAGAATATCTTTTTTTGATTCACCATTATTTAATAGCTGAATGGCCTTTTTTGCATTTTTCCCGAAAATTTTTGTTACATTTTCGATTTTTAATTTTGCCATACTTTCCATTTTTTCACCTCTTTAATTCTAACCGCTCTATTGTATATCGAGCCCTCACTTATTATAGGAGATAATTAGCAAGTATTTCAAACGGTATAATCAGTTGAAATCATTCATTCTGAACGTACAGAAAAAACTGAACTAACTGTAGGTGCTTAATTCTTAATAATGCGCCCAAATGCTTCCTTTTCCTATAGTTGATGTTACTTTACTTTTTTTTCATTCATGTTAATCTATAAACAGAATATACTTTTAAGTTTTTGATTATTGATTCACCTTGATTATTGAAATAATCATTATTAAAATGATTAAGTAAACATAAAATATGGATGTGAATGATAAATGACGGATAGGGAGCAGTTAAATATTGCTCGAGAGAGAGTAATTGATTCTGTAGCACAAAATATGGATTTATATGGTGTAACAGAATCAATTGGTAGATTATATGGGATGTTATTGTTCCAGCAAGACCCAATGACTCTTGACGAAATGAAAGAAGAGCTGGGGATGAGTAAAACCAGTATGAGTACATCGGTTCGAACCTTACTTGAATTGAAAATGGTGGACAAAGTTTGGCGAAAAGGTGTTCGAAAAGATTTATATAAGGCGGAAGAAGATTGGTATCAATCATTTATCGATTTTTTCACGATCAAATGGAGATTGGCAATTACGGAAAATGTGTATGCCATTGAAAAGTCCATTAATGAATTAAGAGTCTTAATAAATAAAGACGATATTTCTGAAGATGTTAAGAAAGATGCGGAAAATGACTTAGAAAAATTAAATTATGCAATCAATTACTATAATTGGCTAGATCGGTTTGTAGATAGTTTGGAATCACATGAAATATTTCATTTAGTACCAAAAAAAGAAGACGAAAAATAAATCTAAGTAAATTTTACTAAAAGGGTGTTTTCATATACGGTTTGATATAAAACCATATATGAAAACATTTTTTTGTTTTTTTGACGATAATAAAAACTTTTGGATTTACGCAAATAAAGTAAAAAAGAAAAGGAAATCTAAGGGAGAACAATTTGCTCAAAGTCAAAACTGGTTAAAAAACCTAAAAAATGTGCATTTGTCTATCGCACATTTTAGATTCCTGAATAGGATATATGGAATCAAAAAAAGGAGGTTTTTATTCATGGGTGAAGTTGGAGTAGGTTACGGCGGAGGTTTCGCTCTTTTAGTAGTATTATTTATTTTATTGGTGATTATCGGTGCTTCTTGGGGTTACGGCGGATTTTAATAATCCGTAACTGAATAGAATGTAAAAGGAGGAACTAGAATGTACGGATATGGTGGTTGTGGATATCCTAGCTATGGCTATGGTGGTGGAGGTTACGGCGGAGGTTTCGCCTTAATCGTTGTTTTATTCATTCTTTTAATCATTGTAGGTGCAGCTTGTTTCAAATGGTAAAATGTTGAAAAGGTGGAGACTGATTCGAAGGGATCAGTCTCCTTTTCTCTACTACTATAGCGATCAATTAAATAGAGTAAAAATTTTTCGTGTTTTTCAAAAGCTGGTTGTACATATCTGGTAATGTAATGTTTTTAATTGCCGATAAATAGTGAACGGTATCGTGAATCATCATTGGAACAGTTTTTTGATGGTGATAAGGTCCTTCGAGTGACCAAGGGCCATCTGTTTCTACCATTATATTTTCAATTGGGTATAGTTTTGCAAGTTGGCGAGTTTTTTCCTTATATAATAAATCAGGAGTAATGGAAATAGAATAACCATTTGATATCATTTGTTCTATTGTTTTGGGATTTCCCTTAAACCAGTGAAAATGTGCCTTTGAGAAGCTGTGTTTTTCAAGTAAATGAATAGCGATATCTGCTTCTTCGTAAATACTATGTAGAATAACGGGTTTTTTAAATTTTTTTGCAAATATAATAAATAGCTCCAAAATTTCCATATAAGGTTCTAAAGGAATGCAAGAAGGAGATTTTCTCCGTATATAATGGGGCAAACCAACTTCACCAATTGCAGTCATGCTTTCTTGATTTTCGTGCATCCATGTAAATAGAGCAGATAAGGATTTGTCAGAAGGGATAGATTGTTCGGGATGATATCCATATGCGGCTTTAATAAAAGCGAACTCCTGGCTCAGTTTTTTCGTTTTTTTACATGATTCTAAATTACTTGAAACACTGATGGCATATTGCACTGTTTCTTCCATAGCAAAACGAAGTATATCGTCTCTGCTGTACTGATCTAAATGAATATGTGCATCTATTATCTGTTTCATCTTTCATCACCTTTAAATGTTAGATTGGAGAAATGACTTATAGTCTCCAATAATAGATATTTTCTTTCATTCATTATAACAGAAGGAAAGAGTAGGAAACCAATCGAAATTAATAGGAAAGAACATTGATTTTGAGTACTTTCATCCATTTGATAAAATGAAGGGATAAGAGGTACGTAAGGGGGAGTGTAAGATGGTTTCATTAGTAAAATTAATCAAGTCTGCAAATCATTTAGTTGTATTTACAGGTGCAGGTATGTCAACAGAAAGTGGATTACCAGATTTTCGGTCAGCTAACCGTGGATTATGGACAACCGAACAAAAGCAATATCTTTCCAGTACGAATGCCTTAAATAATCATTTACAAGAATTCACCGATTTTTATAGAAAAAGAGTACAAGGTATCCATGACTTCAAGCCACATAAAGGGCATGAAATTCTGGCTGAATGGGAAAGAAAGGGGTATTTAAAACAAATCATTACCCAAAATGTTGATGGATTTCATCAAGAAGCAGGAAGTGAGAAAGTCGCTGAACTACATGGGACACT
This sequence comes from Niallia sp. HCP3S3_B10, assembly GCF_052064465.1. Lineage (NCBI taxonomy): Bacteria > Bacillati > Bacillota > Bacilli > Caryophanales > Bacillaceae > Niallia > Niallia sp. HCP3S3_B10. The sequence continues at coordinate 125,435 of NZ_JBQHVO010000002.1, forward strand.
AAAAAAGGTTCATTGTGAAACGTGTGGAAGAAGCTATCTAAGTGAAGAATATCTACATGATAATTATACATGTGGCTGTGGTGGTGTATTGAGACCCTCCATTATACTCTTTGGTGAAATGCTCCCAGAACAGCCTTTTTTAACGGCAGAAGAAGCTGCCATTAAATCAGATGTTTTTTTAGTATTAGGTTCTTCTTTATCAGTATCACCAGCAAATCAATTTCCATTGCTAGCAAGTGAAACGGGAGCTAAGTTAATTATAGTAAACAAAGAACCAACAGAAATGGATGGGATTGCAGATATCGTTATTCATGAACCAATTGGCAGCGTATTAGAGGAAATAAATTCTAAGCTATAATGAACAGTATGGGGGAGAGCAAAAGAAATTAAAGCTTCTTTGAGAATATAGAAGAAAATAGTCGAAATAAAACTAGTTTAAATACATTTAAACCCATTGCAAACTTTGATATATCGAGATAATATAAGGGAATGGACTAAATTTGAAAGCGTAAAAAGAGAGGAAAGTAACATGTCAAAGAATTTTAAACAGGATGTACTGTCACGTCGCACCTTTGCGATTATTTCCCATCCGGATGCTGGTAAAACGACATTAACGGAAAAATTATTACTATTCGGTGGCGCTATTCGCGATGCTGGAACTGTTAAAGGGAAGAAGACAGGGAAATATGCAACAAGTGACTGGATGGAGATAGAAAAGCAAAGAGGAATCTCTGTTACTTCCAGTGTGATGCAATTTGATTATCAAGATGCACGCGTAAATATTTTGGATACACCAGGTCACCAAGACTTTAGTGAGGACACTTATCGTACACTTACAGCAGTTGATAGTGCTGTCATGATTATTGATTCTGCAAAAGGGATAGAGGAACAAACATTAAAGCTATTTAAAGTTTGTAAAATGAGGGGTATTCCTATTTTTACTTTTATAAATAAATTGGATCGCCAAGGGAAAGCACCTCTTGAGTTACTTGCAGAATTGGAAGAAGTGATGGGAATAGAGTCCTATCCAATGAATTGGCCAATTGGAATGGGAAAAGAATTTTTAGGAATATATGATCGTTTTTATAAACGGATTGAACAGTTCCGTGTAGAAGATACTGATAAGTATATTCCGCTGAATGAAGATGGCGAAATTGAGGGAGACCATCCAATTAAACGGGATTCCTTATATGATCAAACGTTAGAAGAGATTATGCTATTAAATGAAGCAGGGAATGAATTCTCTGAGGAGAAAATAAACAATGGGGATTTAACGCCAGTATTTTTTGGGAGTGCCTTAAGCAACTTTGGTGTTCAAACGTTTTTAGAAACCTACTTGCAATTTGCTCCATCGCCACAAGCAAGAAACTCTTCTGTTGGCGAGATTGATCCGCTTTCTGAGGAATTTTCAGGGTTTATTTTTAAGATTCAAGCGAATATGAATCCAGCTCACCGTGATCGTATCGCATTCCTACGGATTTGTTCTGGGAAATTCGAACGAGGAATGACTGTTAATTTACCGAGAACTGGAAAACAAGTGAAGCTAGCTCAATCGACTCAATTTATGGCAGATGACAGAAGCACTGTAAATGAAGCGGTTAGTGGGGATATTATTGGATTATATGACCCAGGATTTTATCAAATTGGAGATACGTTAACGGTTAGTAAAACATCCTTTCAGTATGAAAAATTACCACAGTTTACACCAGAGCTTTTTGTAAAGGTAACAGCAAAAAATGTAATGAAACAAAAGCATTTTCATAAAGGGATTCAGCAGCTTGTTCAAGAAGGAGCAATTCAGCTGTATAAGACTGTTAAAACGGAAGATTATCTTCTTGGAGCAGTAGGTCAATTGCAATTTGAAGTGTTTGAGCACCGCATGAGAAATGAATACAATGTTGAAGTAATTATGGAACATGTTGGCTCTAAAATTGCTCGTTGGCTAGTAGATGAAGAAGTGAATGAAAATCTTTCTAGTGGAAGAAGCTTATTGGTGGAGGATCGTTTCGGCAAAAAAGCATTTTTATTTGAAAATGAATTTGCCTTAAGATGGTTCCAAGATAAAAATCCAGAAATGAAATTATTTAATCCGATGGATGAACAAGAATAAGATAGAAATAAGATTGTTTCAAATGGATATCCCCTGTTTGTTTAAGGGGGGTTCCATGGCTGGAACAGTCTTTTTTTATTTGGAATAATTCTTGTTTCCAAGGGACCCTATGTAATCTATTTAGATTGATTCATTAGGATGGTCAATCAATAAAAAGATATCATAGGAAGGAGGAGATATGTCTAAAGAGTATGTCAGGTTTTTGAACAAATGTAGGAAGGAAAATAGATGAAGAAAACAAGTGTTTATTGAAAAAGGAGAGAGATTATTATGTTGGTATAATATATTTTAGAAGAATACTATTTGTTTTTTCTGATAATTATTAAAATAATTAATAAATTATTAGTATTCATAGTAGGAATAAAAGTCTTTCGATAGTCGAATTACTGATATATAAGGTTTTTGTATGTCTAAATAAATAATTAACACGCGATAATTATAAAAATTAAAAGTTTTCAAAAAACTATTTGTATTTAGAAAAAAAATAGGTATAATAAAAACAAGTTGTTATAAAAGTTAACAAACAAATGTTAACATATTTGACTTGTTAGCAATTTAGCAATGATGATACTATCTTTCGATGCAATAAGAGTATTCTATTAAGTTAAAAAGATTGAATATTCGTTCAATGGAAGTCAGGTAGTATGATAACAAAATAGATAATAGGGGGATATGTTGCATGAAAAAAAGTTTTTCGCTTACTCTTAGCATTTTACTAGTGCTTGTACTTGCTTTAGCCGGCTGTTCAAGTAAGACAGGATCTGACGAGGATGGTAGCAGTGGAGAAACATCAAATTCTAGCAGTCTACTTGATACTATAAAAGAAAGAGGAACTTTAAAAGCTGGTATTAATGATGCACTTCCTGGCTTTGGATACATAGGATCAGATGGAGAAAATACTGGTTTTGATGTTGATTTTGCAAAAGCAGTTGCAGCAGGAGTACTTGGAGATGCAACGAAAATTGAATTTAGACCATTATCAGCTACCGACCGTTTCACCGCTGTTCAGTCTGGTGAAGTTGATGTGTTAGTACGTAACACAACTTGGACAACAAACCGTGATGCCGAAGTAGGCTTAAGCTTTGCTCCAGTAATTTTCTACGATGGGCAAGGAATTATGGTACCGAAAGATAGTAATATCAAAACGTTACAAGATTTAGAAGGAAAAACAATTGGTGTAGAAACAGGAACAACAACTGAATTAAACTTAGCGGATCAAATGAAAGCGGCAGGCGTTAACTATACAGCACAAACATTTGATAATGCTGATGCAGTAATAGCTGCATATGAGCAAGGCTCAATCGATGCATGGACAACAGATAAATCAGGACTAGTTTCTCGTCAGTCTACATTACAAGATCCAGATGCACATATTATTTTGGAAGAAACACTTTCAAAAGAACCTTTAGCTCCAGCTGTTAAAGATGGAGATGAAAAATGGGCAGATGCGGTAACTTGGATTGTATTTGCAACAATTCAAGCAGAAGAATTTGGTATTACGTCTCAAAACGTAGATGATTTCTTAACTAGTGAAAATCCAGAAATTCAACGTTTATTAGGAGTAGAAGGAAACCTTGGTGAACAATTAGGACTATCTAATGACTTTGCCTACCAAGTAATTAAACAAGTCGGTAACTATGGTGAAATTTATGACCGTAACTTAGGTCCAGATACAGTGTTCAAATTAGAGCGTGCTCAAAATGCATTATATAGTGATGGCGGATTATTGTACTCTATTCCGTTCCGTTAATATGAATTATTAAGTTTAAAAATAAGGGGGGTTCTCAAATTGTCATACCCTTTTGAGTACCCCCTATTCTTTTAGGTGAGAGGTGAGAAAGAGTGGAAGTAAAAAAGACAACATCGACTCCTCTTTGGAGAAATAGAAAAATAATACCGATTATTGCTCAAATCCTCTTTGTCATTTTAGTAGGAACAGTGATTATTTTTATGGTCAATAATGTGATATCTGGTCTTGAACAAATAGGATTGACATTAGGATTAGATTATTTAACTTTAAAAGCATCTTTTCCGATTTCAGAATCTATTATTAGCTATACACCTGATGATCCATATATACGTGCATTATTGGTAGGATTATTAAATACGTTTAAGGTTTCTATTTTTGGAATTATATTTGCAAGCATTATCGGAGTTATAGTGGGTGTTGCACGTTTATCTGATAACTGGTTAGTAAGCAAGGTGGCTACTGTATATGTAGAGGTTTTTAGAAATACTCCCCTTTTGGTACAAATATTTATATGGAATTTTGCCGTATTTTTACCGATGCCAAAAATACAAGAAGCACTCTCTATCGGTTCTTTCTATTTTTCTAATAGAGGGGCATCCATCCCATGGTTTACATTACAAGATAATACGCTTATTTGGTTAATCGTACTCATTCTCCTCATTGTAGGTAGTGTATTTTTATTCAGAATATTAACAAAGGTATCATTAGAATCAGGTAAATCTACATATCCACTAATCTCCAGTATCGGATTAATAGTAATTGGCGCGATTATTACTTTTCTTGTTTTAGGAAATGGCCCATTTGGTCTATCTGTTCCAGTTTTTAATGGAAATTCTTTTGATGGTGGAACATCTTTATCTATTGGGTTTATGTCTGTGCTCGTGGCACTAACTATCTATACATCTACTTATATTTCAGAAATTGTCCGTGCTGGAATTATGGGCGTTCCAAAAGGACAGACAGAAGCTGCAAAAGCACTTGGCTTTAAAAGTCGCACTGCGCTTCGGTTAATTATTTTTCCACAGGCAATCAGAATAATTATCCCGCCGTTGACAAGCCAGTATTTAAATTTAATAAAAAACTCAAGCTTAGCGATGGCGGTAGCATATCAAGATATTGTTGGAATCGGAAATACAATCATTAATCAAACAGGACATACGTTAGAGACACTATTAATTGTAATTTCTGTATATTTACTGTTTAGCTTAACTACATCCCTGTTAATGAATCTTTTCAACAAAAAATTCCAGCTGGTAGAAAGGTAGGGAAGCGAATTGGATAATATACAATTAGAAAACACGGAACCAGTTATGGAAACCACAAAATTAAATAGTCAGAAAAAACTACAGTTATGGCTTAAAAATAATTTATTTAAAGACTGGAAAAATGCAATAGTAACGATTGTGACCCTAATGTTTACAATTTATTTACTTGCAAATATAGGGAAATTTTTATTTGCCAGTGAATGGAATGTTGTCACTGATAATTTGAGACTACTATTTGTTGGGCAATTTCCAATAGAAGAAATTTGGAGATTGTGGGTATCCCTTTTATTTATGTCTGTGTTATTAGGTACTTCTTGGGGAGTTTGGAGAGGGATAATCGGTCATGTAGCAATTAGTCTTGGTGCTCTATTATTAGTATTCGGCATTCTTCCGTATACAGAAAATGAATCCAAAGTATACTTGTTTTCATGTATTGCTACGATTGTTGTTTTTTATTTCGTTGGGAAATATGTTCCAAAATTAAAAATTCCTATGCTTGTACTATGGATATTATATATTCCAATCTGTCTTTCTATCATTAACGGATTTGGAGTATTAGAGCCTGTAAAATCAAATGTTTGGGGAGGATTCTTATTAACTTTAGTAATTGCGTCGGTAGCAATTATTTGTTCTTTTCCAATAGGTTTATTACTTGCAGTAGGTAGACGAAGTAAACTGCCTATAATAAAGTATTGCTGTATTCTGTATATAGAATTAATTCGTGGAATGCCTCTCATTATGGTTTTATTTATTGCACAATTATTGCTTCCTATGTTTCTTGGAGGTATTCAATTAGACAATGTTGTTCGTGCCATGATTGCATTCACCCTATTTAGTGCCGCATATTTAGCAGAAAATATTCGCGGTGGATTACAATCGATTCCGAGAGGACAATTCGAAGCAGCACAGGCACTTGGGTTAAATAATGTCAAAGTAATGATTTTTGTTGTTTTGCCACAAGCCTTAAAAGCCGTTATTCCTGCAATGGTTGGACAATTTATTTCTGTTTTTAAAGATACATCATTGGTTGCGGTGATAGGATTAGCGGATTTCCTTGGTATGGGGAAAAAAATCGCTGCCAACCCTGAATATCTAGGAAAATATATGGAGTTATACATTGTCATTGCGTTTATATACTTCATTTTCTGCTTTTTAATGTCCCATGTAAGTAAACATATCGAAAAATCACTTGGTGTTGGAACGAGATAGAAAGGAGAATCGGATTATATGGAAAGTGTATTTGGAGTAAATAAATTAACAACCCCTTTAACGGAGAGAGAAGATATTATTAAAGTAAATAAATTGAATAAATGGTATGGAGATCATCATGTATTAAAGGATGTAGATCTTACGGTTAAGCAAGGAGAGGTTATCGTTATTTTAGGACCATCTGGGTCAGGCAAATCAACCTTTATTCGTACGATTAATGCTTTAGAAGAATTTCAAAAAGGTGAAATCATTGTTGATGATATTGCATTAACTGATGATGTTAAAAATATTGAAGAGATTCGTAAAGAAACGGGAATGGTATTTCAATCCTTTAATTTATTTCCACATATGACAATTTTGAAAAATATTTCTTTAGCTCCTATCTGGGTGAGAAAGTGGAAGAAAACAAAAGCGGAGCAAATTGCAAAGGATTTGCTAGAAAGGGTAGGTATTCCTGAACAAGCGAATAAATACCCTGGACAATTATCAGGTGGGCAACAGCAGCGTGTTGCAATTGCAAGAGCATTAGCGATGCAGCCTAAGATAATGCTATTTGATGAACCTACATCTGCACTCGATCCAGAAATGGTAAAAGAAGTATTAGATGTTATGAAAACTCTGGCAGAATCTGGTATGACTATGCTTGTCGTAACACATGAAATGGGATTCGCAAGACAAGTAGCAGACCGTATTATCCTTTTTGATAAAGGAGAAATTGTAGAAATGGGTAAACCAGAAGAATTATTTGACAATCCTAAGCATGAACGGACGAAAGCTTTCTTATCTCAGATACTTTAAAAAAAGGCCATTTGGCCTTTTTTTTGTTTATTCTATTTTAATATAACGCAACTTCATCACCAACTATCTTTCTGCAATTCTCATAAGCAAGAGGAGAGGGGTGGATAAATAAGAATATTGGTGCAGTATAGTAAGTTTTTTAATGATGTAAAAATTTAGAAATTCATTTTGTATAAAAAATCACTATTTTGATAATTATATAAGTAGGTACAGAAAAATAGATGGTGATACCAATGAAGGGCCTAAGTAGACTTGAAGCAATCATGTGGAGTATTGCACTTCCAGGTTTTAGTCAGTTGTTATTGAAAAAATATTGGAAAGGAACATTGTTTGTTATTTTAGAGTTTATTATAAATGCGAAAAGTAACTTCAATATGGCAATTATGCTTAGTTTTTGTGGCAATATCCAAGAAGCGATAAACGTAATAGACTTTCAATGGATATTGTTTTATCCGTGTTTATATATGTTTGCGATGTGGGATGCTTATAAAGAAGTAATGGATACAGACAATGAATACGCATTTTTGCCATTTGTTTTTTGCGCATATTTTGTTACGGTGGGCGTTTTTTATTCAACAAAGTTGAAGCTATTTGGCGTATTGTTCGGTCCTGTTTTTTTACCGATGGTTTTTTTGATACCTGGTATCATTTGCGGTCATATAGTAAAGTATTGTTTAATCTATTATAGGAAAAAGAGACATTTGTGAAACGTATGCTAGATCCTAGATATAGGGTGGAAGCATAGGATTCATTATGTTTATTCAAAAAATTATCAGTAAAATAAAAAAATATAAAAAACTATTGGCAAAATAGCTCAACTATGTATATAATTAATACATATTAATATTTGTATACTACTCAAAGGGGAGTAGCTTTTAGGTTGATACCTAAAACAAAGTCGTCAGTTCATGGCATTTGCCATCGGCTTTGTTGGCATATTAGTGCTTAGCAAGACCTTTGCCTATTTGGCAAAGGTCTTTTTTGCGCACTTTTGTACATAATAACGAGAGTTGTAGCAAAACCTGCTAATAGGAAGTATACAAATAAATACCTAAAGGGGGAAAAATTATTGGATGCGAGCATGTTATTAGAGTATGGTTGGGTTTTATTAATTCTAGTTGTATTAGAGGGGTTATTGGCAGCAGATAATGCAGTAGTTATGGCGGTTATGGTTAAACATTTACCTGCTGAGCAACAAAAAAAGGCGCTTTTTTATGGCCTATTGGGTGCGTTTGTTTTCCGTTTTGCTACATTATTTATGATTTCGTTTTTGGTAGACGTATGGCAAGTTCAAGCGATAGGTGCCATTTATCTTCTCTTCATTGCGGTGCATAATATTTATGGCAAATATGCGAAGAAGAATGAAGGGGATAAGGAGAAGAAGACGAAGAAACAATCTGGTTTTTGGATGACTGTTTTAAAAGTAGAGTTAGCAGATATTGCTTTTGCAATCGATTCTATGTTAGCGGCAGTTGCGCTTGCAATTACCTTACCAAAAACAAATTGGTTTTCGCTTGGTGGAATTGATGGCGGACAATTTTTAGTTATGTTCATGGGTGGTTTGATTGGATTAATCATCATGCGTTTCGCAGCAAACTGGTTTGTCAAGTTACTTCATTCCCGCCCGTCTCTTGAAACAGCAGCATTTTTAATTGTTGGTTGGGTTGGTGTGAAATTAGCTGTATTTACTTTAGCACATCCATCAGTAGGATTCCTAGATGAACATTTTCCAGAATCTAAAATATGGAAAGGGATTTTCTGGGTTGTATTGGTAGCAATTGCAATTGGGGGATATTTCTTTTCCAATAAAGAAGCTGTTAAAACAAAGGAAAGCAATGCATAAAAGGTTAGAAAAAGCCATCCATATTTGGAATGGCTTTTTCTAATAATTTATTCAACAAACTACGCTAGATTAGCGATATTACTGTGTTTTACCTGATAGTTCTGCTTGTGCTTGTTGAACAAGTCTTTTTGTAATTTCTCCGCCGACAGAGCCGTTGGCACGAGAAATGGTATCTGATCCTAAATTCACTCCAAATTCTTGTGCAATTTCATATTTCACACTATCTAAATATTGTTCAATTCCCGGAACTAATAATTTATTACTAGAAGCCATTCTTTTTTCCTCCTTATTAATAGTACAGTGATTATTTATCAAATTCATTTGCAATTTATATGGAAATGATAAATGATTCTGTATTAATAATATATGGATTTTATTGAAGTTCATTAGTGGTAATGTTTGTTTATATGGGAGAAAATAGGATAAATTACAATCAACATAAATTTTTTGAAAAATTTGTTCTTGTCATTTGCTTTATGAAAAGAATTTCAAAAAAAATGAATCTTTCCCAACTACATTTGCGTATCGTATAATGTTACAGTGCCTCTATAAAAGTTAAATAAACAATTATAATATAAGGTTGTACGACTAGGGATAGATAACTTATACTGTTTATTATCCATGCATAAAGGATCTTGTTAAAAAAGGTCTTTAATTAATTAGCTTTGAAAGAAAGGGATTGTTTTTTAATGGGCAAGAAGTTTAAGTTAGTCCTTCAAAACCTAACTCCTGCGCAAATGATAACCAGCTATTATATTTTAGCAGTTAGTATATCTGTTCTGTTATTGAGTTTACCAGGTGTACATAAAGAAGGAGTAACGGTATCGTTTATGGATACACTTTTTACTGCAGTAACAGCAGTAAGTGTAACAGGACTAACGGTAATTAATATCGCAGAGACATATAGTACATATGGAATTATCATCTTAATGCTTGTTTTACAATTTGGCGGAATTGGCGTTATGGCTATAGGAACATTTTTCTGGATGATTTTTCGGAGGAAGATAGGATTAAGAGAGAGACAGTTAATTATGATTGATCACAATCAGTCTAATCTGTCAGGGTTAGTCAATTTAATTAGAGAAATCTTTAAAATTATTGTAATCATTGAAGTTGTTGGAGCTATTATTCTTACATTGCAATTCCATAATTATTATCCTACCTGGAAAGAATCTCTTTTACATGGAGCTTTTGCGTCCGTTAGTGCTACAACAAACGGAGGTTTAGATTTAACAGGACAATCTCTTATTCCATTTAAGGATGATTATTTTGTACAGTTGGTAAATATCATTCTAATTACATTGGGAGCAATCGGTTTTCCAGTATTAATTGAAGGAAAGAATTATCTTTTTCCAAAAGAAGGGAATGTGAATCTTAAATTTTCTTTATTTACAAAGTTAACGACCATGACGTTTGGTTTTCTTTTGTTATTTGGAACAATTATGTTTATTCTTTTAGAATGGGGTAATTATTATGCAGGAATGAACTGGCACCAAATATTCTTTAATGCCTTTTTCCATTCTACGTCTACACGAAGCGGTGGGTTAGCAACAATGGATTTAAATGCTTTTTCTATTACGACATTGCTTATTTTTTGTTTCCTTATGTTTATTGGAGCTTCTCCAAGTTCAGTCGGTGGGGGGATACGAACGACAACCTTTGCATTAAACATATTATTTATTTATCATTATGCAAATGGAAACAGACATATAAAGATCTTTAAAAGAGAAATACATGAAGAGGATATAATAAAATCATTAGTAGTAACAATATTTGCAACTGGTATTTGTATTGTCGCTGTTATTGCTCTTTCCATATCTGAAAATGCCTCTCTTATTGCAATTCTTTTTGAAGTTTGTTCTGCTTTCGGTACTACAGGGCTTTCCTTAGGCTTGACTCCAGAATTATCTAACTTTGGAAAATGTGTAATTATGCTCCTCATGTTTATCGGAAGAATTGGATTGACTTCTTTCATCTATATCATCGGTGGAAAAGAGAAAAAAGATAATTTCCACTATCCAAAAGAACGAATCATTATTGGGTGAAACACCAATTTTACTAAAACAGCCTATTATAACTAATTAATAACCCGAACAACAATTGTACTTGTTTGGGTTTTTTTATAGTTAGAATACTTGTGTACCTTATTCCGTTTTAACAAATGTAGGGAAGCATATCTTCTTTTTGCTTGTGAATAATAAGAATGTAAGTGTGAAAGGAGAGATGACAAAAATGGCAAAGCGCAAGGCTGAATTTAATAGTGTAGAAAAATATAGTAAAACTCCGAAGAAAAACATCCAAGAAACGGAATTTTCTGCTGAATTTAGCAGAGGCGAGAACCCAATCAAAGGTGCTAATCGAAATTCTAAGCAAGGAAGAGAGGGAAATTAAATGTCGAAAAAACAAAAGAATCGTAAACAAACAGAGAGCTCAAATGTAGAATTTGGTCAAGAATTTGGCGATGTTAATGCAAGCAAATTCTTTGATACAGAAGCGTTAACAAAAGATAAAGTAAAGGGAAAAGCTAGAAGGAAATAAAGAAATCTTCCCATCAGTGAATCCGTAACTGATGGGAAGATTCTTCAAAATCTATCTATTCGAAGTATATGTCGACCGTTTAAAGAGTAGTTGTTTCAATTTTGAACTTCTTAACTCAATCAGCGGCTGTGTTAAAGAAATGATTATATTGCTTGAAAGCAGCATCGTTATTAAGAATGATACAACGACAATCATCACATAGGATCTCGGAGATACAAATATATCCGGCAAATCGCTTTGTCTAAAAAGACGAATAAAGAAACCGTGTAATAAATATACATATAACGTTGATTTACCAAATTTAGTAAAAAAATACTCCCTTTTTGGTACACATGTGAAAAAACAAAAAATCATTAGAAAGCTTAATATATAGAAAAATACTCGCATTGCCATTCCTGCAATATACCCTTCTCCTAATGTCTCATAAGATTTAGAACCAAATAACCATTGATAATTAATCGACGGAAAGAAATGAAAACCGATAAAAACAAGAGCGAAAATGATAATAGCGCTAATTTTAGCTTTTCTCGTTTTAACTAAATTGAAATGTTCCTTCTTCATATAAAAGCCCATTAAGAATAAAGGGAAGAAAACGAATGTTCTTGTTAAACTTAAATAGGTTGATGTCCAGTCAATCATACCTATTGCAAGTCCTAAAAGTAGGGATATAATAATCCCTTGTATCGGCTTTAATTTCACAAAAGCTAATAAGAAGATGTTCCAAAAAAATAAACTAATTAAAAACCATAATGACCAATGTGGTGTTAACGGTTCAATGGCAAAAGTCGACTTTCCATAAAGAAAATAATAAAAAATGCTGTATACTAATTGAAAGATCAGGTAAGGAATAATCAGCTTCTTTGCATATTTTTTTATATAGCCCTTTTCCGCAATCCCCTTAGCAAAAAATCCCGAAATTAATATAAATGCCGGCATATGAAAAGTGTAAATTACTTTATATAACGTATAAATATTTTGATTGTCATTTATAAATGATTGGATAAAATGACCGAAGACAACGAAAAAAATCAAAATAAATTTTGCATTATCAAAGTAGTAATCCCGTTGTTTCATAAACTCATCCTTTCATGAATGGAAATATCATATATTTCACTAACTATATATAACACAAAATCCCTTGTTTTAATCGCATGTAGTCAATCTGTTAAATAAATAACTTTTATTTATTACAAAAATGAAATGAACTGGTGAACAACCCAAAGAGAAAAAATCTTATTTATCATAGCAGGTAAAACTTTAAATTTGTTTAATTTTTTGTGGGTCTCTATTAAGAAATAATAGGGGAGAAAGGGATATATTGGATAGATTGTGACAATTCATTTGTTTCTTTTAAATAGGGAGCTTCCTTTTCCTATTTATAAAAATAGTTTTATTCTCTTATTTTTTCCAGAAGTAAAGGAAATTCGGAAATTATGTAGAATAATGTAAACACTACGTTTGTAAGGAGGGTAACCACTAGGATGGATCGTATATCCTATTCAGAAGAATATCGCCAATTGCAGAAGAAACTAAGCGAAGTCGAGAAAGAGAATACAATTCTGAGAAAAAAACTAGAGGAAAAGAGTCATATACAGGATAGGCGATCAACTGCTTTCCAAACAATAAATGTAGGAATCATTATATTTGATAAAAATGGTGTTATTCGCGATATCAATACATTTCTTTGTGATAACTTTAACTTAAAAGTTGATCAAGTTGTCGGTAGAAATATAACCCACTTCCTTCAACAAGAAGAGCGTTCGATGATAAGAAATAATATTAACAATCTAATAACCAAATCTGATTTGCATTCAAAACGTAGCATATTACCGTTAACAATTAATAATAAATTACATTATTTTGAAACCTTAACAAGTTGCTTGCCATATGATATGGGGTTTGTAACAATCATCGAAAATATTACAGAAGAAATAGAGAAAGAGAAAGAAAAAGAAGAAACACAAATTTTGTATAATGAATTTTTTACAGAAGCACTAGATGGGATAATGCTATGGAAAGAAACAGGGCAAATTATTGCAGCTAATGCCTCTGCTCTTAAAATTTTTGAAAGCACGAAGGAACAATTGCTGACTTCGAAGATTAGTGACTATATTTATAAAAAAGATAAGCAATATGCTGAAATAGTCATGAATTTATATCATCAAAAGGAAAATCGTGATGAATTAATGTTTTTGATGCCAAATGGGCAGAAGAAAATACTGGAATTTACAACAAAACTCCATTCGGTGGAAGGTTTAAATATGAGTATTTTTCGCAATGTAACGGAACGATACAAAATGGAAGAGGAAATAAGAGAAAGTAAGGCGATGTTCGAAAATATTTTTGAAGAAGTTTTTGATGGTATTATTATTTGGGATCAGAAATTTACAATAATAGATATGAATAAAGCGGCAGAACGTCTATTGTGCAAAAATAAAGAGCAAGTAATCGGTCTAGATTTATTATCCACTCTTCCTCCTGCTAAATCGATAGGCGAAGATATCAAGCCTAAATTAATTCATTTGAAGGAAGAAGGACAAAATCAAGGACTATATACAGTGAAATTTCAGAATAAATGGGAGTACACACAGCTAGAATATAGAAATAAATTTAATGTTTATTCTGGCTTAAGTATTACTACGCTACGTGATATTACAGAGAATGCCATCTTGGAAGAACAACTGAGGAAATCATCTACATTAAATGTTGTAGGAGAATTGGCAGCAGGAATAGCACATGAAATTCGTAATCCAATGACAGCTTTAAAAGGGTTTATTCAACTATTAGAAACAGATGTGGCTTCTCCTGAAAATGAAATGTACTTTGGGGTAATAAAATCGGAGCTAACGAGAATTGAATCCATTATTAATGAATTTTTATTGCTTGCTAAGCCACAGGTAGTCAAATATGTAAAAAGTGATTTAAGGCAGATTATGAATGAAACGATGGAATTACTTCATGCTCAAGCAGTATTACAAAATGTTCAATTTATAAAAAAATACGAAGAAGAAATTCCAATGATTTACTGTGAACCTAATCAAATGAAAAAAGTATTTATAAATATTATCAAAAATGCAATAGAGGTATTAGAAGATGGCGGAGAAATCGAGGCTTCGATGGAAGTAAAACAAGATTACTTCCATATATCAATCCAGGATAATGGAAAAGGGATGAGTAAAGAAAAGCTAGCTAGAATCGGAGAGCCTTTTTATACGACAAAAGAAAAAGGAACAGGATTAGGTTTATTAGTATCTTATCAAATAATAGAAGACCATAAAGGGAAAGTGAAAGTAGAGTCGGAGCTGGGCATTGGTACGACTTTTCACCTCCTACTTCCAATAAACATAAACAAAATAGACTAATGGAATTATTACAAAAGACCCCGTTAATGTAAACTAGGTCTTTTTTTGTTGAAGTAAGGTAAAAGGGAAAGCATCTCGTAAACTTTGTCCGTTTTCTAAAAGATTGTTGTTTTTTCAATAGGAAAAAAGAATTAGTTAATACTGATTTTCTTTCTTGACACAACCAACTACTTTTATTAGTATCTAATTAGAAGGTTATGAAAGTAGGTGGCTGAATGCAATTAGATAAATTGGTTGCTTTTTATAAAACAATGGGAGACCCAACGAGAATAAGAATTATTTCTTTATTAGCAAACAAACCATGGAATGGGCAAGCTTTAGCAGATAAACTAGGCTTATCTGCCCCTACGATTACACATCATTTAAAGAAAATGCGTGAAATAAATATCGTCTATGATAGAAGAGATAAGAACACGATTTATTTTTATTTAAACAAATCTGTTATTTTGCAGCAAACAGAAGCCTTAAAAAAACTTGCTATAGGAATGGAGGAAAGTGTAATGACTGTTAACAATGAGGAACAATCAAAAATTATCGAAAACTTCTTTACTGCAGAGGGGAGACTTAAGAATATCCCTGCTCAAAGAAAGAAGAAATTAATAGTATTCAAATACATGTTAAAAGGATTAGTTTTTGGAAGAAAATATGAGGAAAAAGAAATAAATGAACATATAAAACAGTACTTTGATGATTATGCCACTATTAGAAGAGAATTTATCATTAATCATTTTATGTATAGAGAAAATAATATATATGAACTTAATCCAGAGGAAATGTGGGCAAAGTAAAAAATAGGAAGGACTGATCAACAGAGTCAAACACAGTCCTTAAAAGAATGATCGGTATTTTTGTTAATATTTTTGCTATAATCCGCTGCCTAAATACACTTTGCTTTCAAATGGGAAAGCTTTTAATCCCCGTGTTTCGGCTATAGGATCTCACTCTCGCAAATCGAGATCACTGAAAAAGTGATAGCTATTGATGATTGATAGTAACTGCCTTTTAAACTTAGATGTGCAAATTGTTTTCCGAGGTGCCCACGTGACTCATAGGGGCGAGCGCCGAGCCGCTTCACAGCCAGGGTCTCGGACTTTCTCGCATCTCCCGTAGGGGTCGAGCGGACGCCTCTCCAAACCAACTTAATATTCGCTTTCAAATAAATAAATTCTTATTTAATTTGGAGATACTATTCTTTTTCAGTGCCCTCCGCAAATCCAAGAGGAGTCTAAGTTTATGTGTATTCAGGCTGCTCATTATTTCTACTTAGAATATTTTTATAAAAATGCTAAAATCAATTATAAAATTCTGGTTTGCGATCGGTAAAAATAGGGATAGTCTTCCGAACTTCTGTAACTTTATCTAAATGAACAGAGGCTGTTAGAATTTCTTCTTCTTCACCGGCTTCTGCTACGATTTCTCCCCATGGATCAATAATCATACTATGTCCTGCAAAGACATTATCAGGATCTGCACCAACGCGATTACAAGCAATTACAAAGCATTGATTTTCAATGGCTCGAGCAATAAGGAGGCTTTTCCAGTGTGCCAATCTTGGCTTTGGCCATTCAGCAACAACAAAGATTGCTTCCGCCCCTTTTGTTGTATGTGCTCTTATCCATTCTGGGAAGCGAATATCATAGCAAATCATACTAGCAAACATTCTCTCTTCTAAAGAAAACAATCCACTTGATGTTCCGCTTTTTAAATATAAATGTTCATCCATTAATTGGAAAAGGTGGAGCTTGTCATAGGTGTGGGCGACATTTCCTGATTTATCTATAACAATAAGGGAATTAAATATGCCATTTTCCTTCTTATTCGCAATAGATCCACCAATGATGTGAACTTGATGTTTAAGTGCTAATTCACTTAAAAAAGAGATAGTTCTTTTGGCATGATTATCAGCAATTGATGAAAGTCTTGCTAAGTCATAGCCCGTTGACCATAGCTCAGGCAATACAATGATATCGCAGTTATCTTTGCAAGCGGCCGTAATTTTTTCTTCTGCTTGCTGAAAATTATCTTCTGGTTTACCGAATGCAATATCCATTTGAATCAAACTAATTCGAAAATTCAAAAGCTAACACCTCTATTCATCTTCGTTATTTTCCTATATAATGATAATCAACTAAAAAATCCAATTATTAAGGTAATTTGGTTATATCATAAAAAAGCGAATTATTAAATGATTATTTTTGTATTGCATCATTTAAGTAAGTGAAATATTTTTAGCGATTATCCCACTATTAACGGACAGGAATACGCTCATTTCTTTTTGTAGGAGATTTGATAATCAACTGTTTGTAAAGGTTGAATGATTCCATTAACATCAGCGGGGAAAAAGAAGAAAAATTTCCCTGATGGAAGTTTCACTTTATCGTTTAAAGAAGGTGTGAGTTATATGAAGAAATATGAACAATCTCAGTTATTGAAAAATTTGCCAGAACAATTCTTTGCTTCATTAGTTACAAAAGTTAATAGCTATATTGAGAGAGGTTATGATGTGATTAATTTAGGACAAGGTAATCCAGATCAACCGACTCCTTCTACTATTATCCAGAGCCTGCAAGCTGCAGCAGAAGAACCGAAAAACCATAAGTATTCACCTTTTAGAGGCTATCCTCATTTAAAAACGGCCATTTCTCAATTTTACAAGCAAGAATATAATGTAGATTTAAATCCTGAAACAGAGGTGGCTATTTTATTTGGGGGGAAGGCAGGTCTTGTTGAAATTCCGTTATGTCTATTAAATCCAGGAGAAACAGTAATGGTTCCAGATCCTGGCTATCCCGACTATTTATCTGGGATTGCTTTAGCACAAGCAGAAACAGTTATGATGCCGTTGCGAGAACAAAATGGGTTTTTGCCCAATTATAAGGATATAGCAGAAAAGGATTTAGAGAAAGCAAAGTTAATGTTTTTAAATTACCCAAACAATCCGACAGGAGCGATAGCAACAAAGGAATTCTTTGATGAGACAGTTTCTCTAAGTAAAAAGCATGACATTTGTGTTGTCCATGATTTTGCATATGGTGCGATTGGCTTTGATGGAAAGAAACCAATTAGTTTTCTTCAAGCTGATGGAGCAAAGGATATTGGAGTTGAAATATATACATTGTCAAAGACGTTTAATATGGCAGGCTGGAGAGTAGCCTTTGCAGTTGGAAATAGCAGTGTTATTTCAGCTATTAATCTTTACCAAGACCATCTGTATGTAAGTTTATTTGGTGCGATACAGGAAGCTGCTTACACGGCATTAACAGAATCTCAAGAGAGTGTAAAAAGGATGAATGAGCTTTATGAAAAGAGACGAAATATATTAATAAAAGGACTCAACGAAATTGGTTGGGAAGTGAAGGCGCCAGAGGGATCCTTCTTTGCTTGGCTGAAAATACCAGATGGTTTTACGTCACAAGAATTTAGTGATTATTTATTAGAGACAGTACATATTGCAATGGCTCCAGGATCCGGTTTTGGTCAATTTGGAGAGGGATATGTTCGAGTGGGGTTATTAACAGAAGTGGATAGATTACAAGAGGCCATTGAAAGATTAAGTACACTTCCGATTTTTAAATAAGATGGAATAAAGCTATAAAATTTCATTTAGGATTGAATAGATTTTTATCTATTTAATCCTTTTTTAATATAAAGAGTACTAGCTTTTTTTATATGAGGGGAAATAATGGGCGGAAATAACCAAAAAGAAAGCGTTTGCTTACTTTAGTCATACCATTCGACTATTTTCGTCACGTTTCTTGTCGAACAACAGTAATGGTTAGATAGATAAATAGGTCTTTTTACCTATTTTTTCTTAAAAAAATGTCTAATATTGCGAATCTATTTACTTTTATTTGTTTTATTGTAATAATTCATCAAGTAAACAATAATGAATTGTTTGAAAGTTGGAATTTGATTAGGAGGAAGAAAAAGGTGTATTGTAAGAAAACAGAATTGTTAGATGAAATTCAAGAGAAGAGGGAGGTAATGATAAAAACAGCAAAAGAGCTTGGTACTATTGATGCGGAGACGATTAGGTTAAGTCAAGAGCTTGATGAATTAATCTATAAATATCAGCTTGTTTTTCGTTACGAACGAGAAAAAAGAAAACAAATAAAAAGAAAATATAAAAACACTCGAATTTTTTGGTCTAATGCTAGTCAATATAAGCGCAAAAATTATTCTGAGGTTGTATATAGATAATATACTATTAAATAATATTGGTGAAGGGTAATGGCAGTAATTACCTAATAATATCTCATCTAAATCAATGCCCTTCTGTAATTAAATGATGTTAATACCCCATTATTCCGCATGTGTCCACGATCAGGATAAAGAAAAAAGCATCTTTTGTTCAATAGTTATTCCCCTCTTTGTGGAAAGAAGGGAAATATAAAGGAACATGCAAGAAGCGAAGAAGTAGGTTGTTAGTCTATTAAAGGTAAAATAATATTCACCCTTGTTCCTTTCTTTTCTCTACTAGATATTTGTATTTCACCATCGAATGATTCAATGATTCTTTTACATACAACAAGCCCCAAGCCGGTACCTGATTCCTTCGAAGTGTTAAATGGTTCAAATATTTTCTTTAATTGACGGCTGGACATGCCTATACCATTATCCGTTACTGAAATAAGTACGTTTGAACGAATAGGACGAACTGTAAGCTCTAATTGACCACCATTTTCCATTGCTTCAAGTGCATTTTTTGTTAAATTCAACAGTACTTGTTTCATTTGATCTGCTATTCCAAGTACATAAATGTCTTCATCAGGCACTTTTTCAATATACTTTACATTATATAAATTTGCTTCTGAAATAATAAGTGGATTAAGTTCTGCTATAATCATTTTTAAATTCATATTATGTTTTTTTTGTGCTGTAGGCTTTCCTAAAATGAGGAATTGACTTACAATTTCATTTATTCGAGCAATTTCTTTTTGGATAATGGAAAAGTATAGCTGATCCTTTTGATCTTGATGTTTTTCACTTAATAATTGGATCAATCCTTTAATTCCTGTTAAAGGGTTTCTAATTTCATGAGCTGAACTAGCAGCTAAATTACCAACAAGCTCTAATTTTTGGATTTCATTCTCTTTTGTTTCTTCCTTTCTTACTTTTCTTTGATAGTAAAGAATCATAATCAGATAAATAAGGTGAAAAATGAGAATGAAGAACAGAGGTATCCAAATATTTGCTTTGACAATGTTCCAAATATTCGGTTTTACTAATTCAACCATGATTGACCAAGGTAAACGGTCAATCGGCATGTTAATGACATTTTCGCCTAAAGTTGCACCATCATTTATATAGAGAATGGTTTCTTTTTGCCCATTCATAATCGCAATATTTTCCTCTGAGGATAACATCTTCGTTAAATTAATAAGGTAATCGACACGAAGATATGCTGTTATAATCGCGTCTAGTCTATTATGTTGACCTAATATTGGCATTGCAATACCGATAACCTTCTGTCCGTTACTTAATACTTCTTCTCGATTAGAAATCACTAAATCCTTTGAGTTTATAACTTCCAATATATAATCTTCCTCTGAAATATCAATGGAATCATAAGTATCATTTACCCCTGCAATCGTTTTCCCTTTACTGTCGAGTAAAAATAAACCCCCATAGATATGCTCATTCGTAAATACTTTTTTAAGTAAGCTATCCATCTCATTAGGTGTATCAATATTTGGTTGAATAGATAGACTTAATATATTTAAAGAGGATACTACTTTGTTTATATAAGAGTCCCATTGCTTTTGGTGGATGGAAGCAACCCATTCTGCATGAGCTTTATTTTTGGCTTCTTCTTTATTTATTTGGTAATTAAAAAAAAGAACTGCAGTAATCATAATAGGAATAACAACGATTACAATATACGAAATTTTTTTTTGTGTAGTTATTTTCATTAATAGATTCTCCATAACGAAATTCCAATGTATAAACTTCATTATAACATGAAATGGTAAAAGCTCAATGACAGGCGGAGTTCTACAGAAATTGACAAATCTAAGGGAGAATACTATAATTTATCTGAATTCGAGATAATGAATTATTCTAATAAGGGAAGTTTTATATGGAAAAAAAAGATATTGAACAATCATTAAAATTATATATTGTTATGTCTCGAGCATTTCGAGCAATCAATGAAAATGTGAATAAATTAATTACTGCAAATGGATTGAATCCAACTGAGTTTGCTGTTCTCGAATTGTTGTATCATAAAGGAGATCAACCGTTACAGCAAATAGGAGGTAAGATTTTATTAGCAAGTGGAAGTATTACCTATGTAGTTGATAAACTGGAAGAAAAAGGGTATTTAAGAAGAATTGCCTGTCCAACAGATCGAAGAGTCACATTCGCTCAAATAACGGAAAATGGCAAACAGTTGATTGAAAGCATTTTTCCAAATCACGAACAAAGAATCCATGAAATCATGTCTGAACTATCACCAGGAGAAAAAGATGTGGCAATTGAATTAATTAAACGCCTTGGTTTATCAGTTGGAAAATAGTCATTGTATAATGTAAAAAGCGAGTATTCATAAATAGGATAAAGGT
Source organism: Niallia sp. HCP3S3_B10 (assembly GCF_052064465.1). NCBI lineage: Bacteria > Bacillati > Bacillota > Bacilli > Caryophanales > Bacillaceae > Niallia > Niallia sp. HCP3S3_B10. Next base: position 146,873 of record NZ_JBQHVO010000002.1, read on the forward strand.
TTATTTCGAAGGAACTATTTGAAATAAATCTTCCTTACGAATTTCGCTTTTATGTATTTGTGTTGTTAATATTCATGTATAATTATAGTGATACATAGAAGAAATAGGGGGTATATAAATGAAATTTTCGGAATTTACATACAAAAGACCAAATATTGAAGAGTTTGCAGTTAAGATGAATGAACTATTAGTAGATTTTAATAATGCAGAACATGTTCAGCAGCAAATTACTGCGATAGAGAAAATAAACGAGCTAAGAAATGATGTTTCTACAATGTTTAATTTATGCTATATTCGACACTCTGTTGATACAAATGATGAATTTTATCAAAAAGAACAAGATTATATGGATGAAGTATCTCCTAAGGTGGAGGGGCTTACTACTAAATATTACGAAGCGCTTGTAAAATCTAAGTTTAAAGAACAATTGGAAGAAAAATGGGGACATCAGCTATTTGCATTAGCGGAAGCCCAATTAAAAGTGTTCTCAGAAGAAGTAGTAGAGCTTTTGCAACAAGAAAATAAACTATCAACAGAATACACAAAGCTTGTAGCTTCTGCAAAGATAATGTTTGAGGGAGAAGAAAGAACACTTGCACAATTGCAGCCATTTACGGAATCAAAAGACCGTGATACTAGAAAGGCTGCTAGTGAAGCCCGTTTTGCTTTCTTTGGTGAGCATGAAGAGCAGTTAGATAGAATATATGATGATATGGTAAAGGTTCGTACAGAAATTGCCAAAAAGCTAGGATATGAAAACTTTGTCGAGCTAGCATACTATCGTATGTATCGTACCGATTATAATGCAGAAATGGTTGCCGCATTTAGAGATCAAGTAAAAGAACATATCGTCCCATTAACAACAAAATTAAAAGAAAGACAGCAAAAAAGAATAGGGGTCGACTCCTTAAAATATTATGACGAACCATTCGAATTTTTAACGGGGAATGCTACTCCTAAAGGAGATCCAGCCTGGATAGTTGAAAATGGTCAAAAAATGTATAAGGAACTATCAAAAGAAACTGGTGATTTCTTTTCCTATTTGAGAGAAACAGAATTAATGGATTTGGTTGCTAAAAAAGGAAAAGCAGGGGGAGGATATTGTACCTTTATTGAAAATTATAAAGCGCCATTTATTTTTTCTAACTTCAATGGAACTTCAGGAGATATTGATGTATTAACACATGAAGCAGGTCATGCATTCCAAGTGTACTCTAGTGGTGGATTTGATATTCCTGAATACTATTGGCCGACATATGAAGCTGCAGAAATTCATTCGATGAGTATGGAGTTCTTTACATGGCCATGGATGGAATTATTCTTTAAAGAAGATGTAGAGAAATATAAGTTTTCTCATTTAAGCTCAGCACTCTTATTCCTTCCTTATGGAGTATCAGTGGATGAATTCCAACATTGGGTATATGAAAATCCGACCGCTACTCCAAAAGAAAGAAAACAGGCTTGGAGAAATATCGAAAAAAAATATAGTCCACATCTTGATTATGATGGAAATGAGTTTCTAGAGAATGGTGGCTTCTGGCAAAAGCAAGGGCATATTTTTAGTTCTCCATTTTATTATATTGATTATACATTGGCGCAAATCTGTGCATTCCAATTCTGGAAACGTTCAAGAGAGAATCAAGAAGATGCTTGGGCAGATTATGTTAAGCTATGCAAATTAGGGGGAAGCATGCCGTTTACGGAATTAGTGAAAGAGGCTAATTTAATCTCTCCATTTGAAAATGGCTGTGTAGAGTCAGTTGTCGGCGTAATTGATGAGTGGTTAAGTTCTGTAGATGACCGAAATCTATAAAAGAAAACCGTGGGATTGCCCCACGGTTTTCTTTTTATTTACTGACTAATAGATTGTGTTTGCACTGGTTTGACCTTAATTTGGTCATCCTCAATAACTGCAGTTAATTCTTTAACTGTTGGCTCATCGAGAATAACATCTGCTAATTGATCTTCTAAATGCTCTTGAATTACTCTTCTTAAAGGACGAGCACCAAAGCTTGGATGTGTTCCTAATTCTACGATTTTCTCTTTGGCCGTTTCGGTTACTTGTAAAGTGATTTGCTGTTCTTGTAAATTTTGAGAAAGTTCCTCTAATAATAAGTCTGTAATTTGTAGTAAGTGTTCTTTTTCCAATGATTTAAACTCGATAATCGCATCAAAGCGGTTAAGGAATTCTGGTTTAAAGAAGTTTCCTAATGTTTGTAAAAGATTGCTTTCTTCGATTGCATCATTATTTCCAAAGCCAACAACCCTATGTTTATGGGCGACACTTGCATTACTTGTCATAATAATAACAGAGTCTTTAAAGCTGACAGTGCGTCCTTGGCTATCTGTTAAGCGTCCGTCTTCTAGAATTTGCAAGAAGATGGATTGAATATCAGGATGTGCTTTTTCGATTTCATCTAGCAGAATAATGCTATATGGATTTCTTCTAACTTTTTCTGTTAATTGTCCTGCTTCTTCATGACCAACATATCCTGGAGGAGAACCAATGATTTTACTAATGCTATGTTTCTCCATATATTCACTCATATCTAGGCGAATCATACTATCCTTGCTGCCGAATAATTCTTCTGCTAGTGTTTTGGTAAGTTCCGTTTTCCCCACACCAGTTGGACCGACGAAAAGGAAGCTACCAATTGGTCTCGTTTTTGATTTAAGTCCTGCTCTACTACGTTTAATGGCTTTAGCCACTTTGCGAACAGCCTCATCCTGTCCAATTACTTTTGCTGCTAATCGATCACTTAAAAACTTCATTTTTTGCTGTTCATCTTCCTGTAATTTTCCTACTGGAATGCCCGTTTTCTTTTCGATTAATTGCTGGATAAGGGCAACATCCACAATCGGCTTATCATCATTGTTTGGTTCATTTAATGCCTTTTCAAGCTGTTGTTCTTCTTTGCGCAGTTGAGCTGCTTTTTCATAATTTTCTTCTTTTAATACTTTTTCTTTTTCTTTTGCTATCATAGCAAGACGATTTTCGATTTCTTCCGTGTTTTGATAAGTAGAAGAAAGATTCATTTTAGAACCAGCCTCATCCATTAAGTCAATCGCTTTATCTGGTAAGAAGCGGTCTTGAATATAACGATGGGATAGCTCAGTACATGCTTTTATTGCATCTTCCGTGTAAGAAACTTCATGGAATTTTTCATATTTATCCTTAATGCCATTTAAAATCGATAATGTAGCTTCCACAGATGGCTCACTTACTTGCACTGGCTGGAATCGTCGCTCTAAGGCAGCATCCTTTTCGATTTGACGATATTCTTTTAAGGTTGTTGCCCCAATGATATGCAGTTCGCCGCGAGCTAATGCTGGTTTTAAAATATTCCCAGCATCCATAGAGCCTTCTGCAGAGCCTGCACCTACTAACTGATGGATTTCGTCAATAAAGACAATAACATTTTTTCTAGCTTGTACTTCTTGAATGACTTGCTTCATTTTTTCTTCAAATTGACCGCGAATACCTGTATTTGATACAAGGGAAGCCACATCTAATAAGTAAATTTCTTTATTTTGTAATTTTTTTGGAACATTGCCTTCCATAATTTTTAAAGCTAATCCTTCTGCTATCGCTGTTTTCCCGACACCAGGTTCCCCGATTAGTACTGGATTATTTTTATTTCTTCGATTTAGAATCTCGATTATACGTTCAATTTCATTTTCTCTTCCGATAACTGGGTCAATCAAACCAGCATTAGCCATTTGATTTAAGTTTTTCCCATGTTTATCGAGAATGCCAGCTTTTTTATTGTTATTAATAAAAGGAGCTTCCTTTGAAGCACTAGCTCCCCCTAATGAATTTGATTGGTTAAGTGATTGAAATAACTCGTCAAAAGGGGAAGGTTGGAAAAACATTGGGCCGTTTTGTGCTGTCACTTTTTGCTTTTCTTTTTGATAGCAAACATGACAAATATTCATTGTGCTTTCCATATTGTTTAATACAAATCGTAAGCTGATTGTGGCACTGTTTTGTTGGCAAATTTCACATTTCATCATTAAATATCCTCCTTTTGATTTTGACTAATATTGACCTTTTGTAATTATGATTATACTTTGACCTTTTTTGACTTTCAAGTTTTTTGCTTAAAAAATATTAATGGAATTTTATTCCGTTTAAAAATCTCCTGAAGACTCTTTACTTGCATACAGAATGGGAGGAAGATAGACTGGGTTCTTCCTAATCCAAATGTAAATATTCTTGTTCAAAATTAGGAAGCTATTTCATTTAAAAATTTATTTTTTATTTAGAGAAAATGCTCGTCATTGTTTGTCCATTTCTACATATAGTTGATGTAGGGAGGGAAATCTGTGAAAAATAAATGGTATGCTGCAATACAGCTAGCAGCGGTGTATGTAGGTACTGTTGTCGGTGCTGGATTTGCGACAGGAAGAGAGATAGTAGTCTTTTTTTCACAATATGGATTTATCGGCTTGTTAGGAATCATTGTAAGTGGATTTATTTTTGCGTATTTTGGGGCGAAACTAATGCGTATTTCGGTCAAAATAAAGGCATCTTCCTATCAAGAGTTTACTATTTACTTATTTGGTAATGTCATAGGAACAATGATTAACATTCTATTATTACTTATGCTAATAGGAGTCTGTGCTGTGATGTTTTCAGGAGCTGGTGCTGTATTTGAAGAGCAGCTCGGCCTAGATAAAACGGTTGGCGTCATTTTTACAATTGTCCTTTCTTTAATGGTTATGATGGTAGGAACAAGAGGGTTATTTGCCGTAAACACATTTGTTGTACCTATTATGATCAGTTTCAGCTTTATTCTCTTTATACTTTCTATTTCTTTGCCAGGATTTTTGGGAGAGATATTTCAAATGGAGACCATTACTTGGAAAACGATCAGCTCTCCGTTTTCGTATACTGCCTTAAATTTGGCTTTAGCAATTGCTGTGCTAGTACCTGCAGCCTCTGAAATTGGTGATGAAGAAGTGGTTAAATGGGGAGGTATTTTAGGTGGAATTGCTCTAATGATGATTCTAATATCCAGTCATTTTTCCCTTATTATGCTGAAGGATGTTTATCTGTATTCTATTCCTATGGCTATTATTATGAAAAATTTAGCTCCACAGCTTTCATGGGTTTATATTTTAGTCATATATGGAGAAATTTTCAGTTCGGTAATCGGGAATATTTATGGGTTAGAGAGGCAGTTGCGGAGCTTCATTCCTTTACCAAGTATGGTAATAATCGGTGGAATTATTTTGGTTTCCTATTTAATTAGTTTCGTACAGTATGGCACATTATTATCCTTTTTATATCCTATATTTGGTTACATAAGCTTAGTATTCTTGCTGTTCTTATGGATTAAACCTGTGCCTAAATAATTGGTTTTCGCTTCTAACAAGAAGGTGAGGCTGGGACAAAACTAAAAAACTAATCTTTAAAGACGAATAATCTCTAAAGTAGCTTTTAAATAAAGCTACTTTCTCATGATGGTTTTCTATGTTTTTAAATATAGTCAGGTGTAAAAACTAAGTCGTTCCATTGCGCTACGGACGCACGATGCGCCGGGGAGGAAGCTAAGCCTCCTCGCTGCGCTGCGGGGTCTCAGCCTTTCCTCTATTTCCCGCAGGAGTCGAGCATCCTCCGCTCCATTACACTTCGTTTTTTAAACCTTTTTCAAAACAATAAACACGAATTTTCATGCAAATTAATTACATAATAGTTCGTGTTTATTGTTGAATGAAATGCTTATGTCCCAGCCTCATGTATTTGTCATGTAAAGATACTATTAGTTAATTAATGCTTGTAGGGGAGATGGTATACGTCCGCCTCGGTCAATGAGTTTAGCTGAACTAAATGGATTAACTCCCATTACAGGTGCTCGACCTAAAAGACCGCCGAATTCTACGATTTCTCCCTCTTTCTTTCCTGGGACAGGAATGACACGGACAGCTGTTGTTTTTTTATTAATCATTCCAATAGCTGCTTCATCGGCAATGATTGCTGATAACGTAGCTGCTGTAACATCTCCAGTCAGGGCAATCATATCAAGTCCAACAGAGCATACACAAGTCATTGCTTCCAGTTTAGAAAGGGTTAAGCTGTCATCTAAAATTCCTTTAATCATTCCATTATCCTCACTTACTGGAATGAAGGCGCCACTTAATCCACCAACATAACTACTTGCCATTGCTCCACCTTTTTTAACTGCGTCGTTCATTAAAGCTAATGCTGCAATGGTCCCATGTGTTCCGACACGTTCCAAACCAATCTCTTCTAATATTTCTGCAACACTATCATTAATAGCATTAGTCGGTGCAAGGGATAAATCCATAATTCCAAATGGTACATCTAAACGTTCCGCAACTACTCGTCCAATTAATTCCCCAGCTCGAGTTATTTTAAAAGTTGTTTTTTTGATGATTTCTGAGACTTCTCCTAAATCAGCTTCAGGATATTTCTTCAATGCACTTAATACAACGCCAGGTCCACTAACACCAACATTGATTACAACTTCTCCTTCACCTGCTCCATGGAAGGCTCCAGCCATAAATGGGTTATCTTCAACAGGATTACAGAAAACCACTAGCTTAGCACATGCTAGACCATTTTGATCTTTTGTATTTTCAGCAGCTTTTTTAATTATTTCACCCATTTGTTTTACTGCATCCATATTAATACCGGTTCTAGTCGTAGCAACAGATACGGAGGCACAAACGCGTTCTGTCACAGAAAGTGCCTCTGGAAGGGCAGCTAATAATGTTTGATCACCTTTAGTAATCCCCTTATGTACAAGGGCAGAAAATCCACCTATAAAATCTACATTTAAATCTTTTGCGGCTTTATCTAATGTTTTTGCTAGGGTTACTGCTTGTTCTACTGTACTATTTCCTAGAATTTCTGCAATTGGAGTGATAGAAATACGCTTATTAATAATGGGAATTCCATATTCCTTTTCAACAGCATTTGCTACTTCCGTTAATTTGCTTGCATACTTTGTAATTTTTTTATAGACAGACTCATTTAACTTTTGAAAATCTGAATCAGCACAATCATAAAGGCTGATTCCCATCGTAACAGTACGAATATCAAGGTTTTCCATCTGTACCATATTAATGGTTTCCATCATTTCATTCAATGCAATTTTCATTTTCTGACCCTCTTTTCTTAAACACGGTGCATGGATTGAAAAATTTCTTCTAATTGGATATTAATTTTTAAATGAAGTTGCTCGCTTAATTCATCAAACTGTTTTGTTAAGTTATCCAAGTTCTCTTTATCGGTAATATCTACTAACATCATCATTGTAAAGAAATCTTGTAGAATGGTTTGACTGATATCTAGAATATTAATGTGATTATTAGAAAGGATTGTTGTTACCTTACTGATAATCCCAATTTGATCTTTTCCAATGACACTTACGACTGCTCGACGTTGTTGAACCATTATTTCACCTCATACCTCGCAATTTTGTTTGCTTCTCAAATAAAACGATTTAATGAATGTATGAAAAAAACAGATTGGATACACCAATCTGTTTCAAAGGATAAGAAGAACCAGGACATGATTATAAATATGTATTGGTTGTTCTTCTGTCCTTTTACCTGAGATTGTGAATCCTTCGGTGCCGTTTGGGAATCCAAACGGTCTCTCCAGAAGCTGCTCCTGTTATAGTTTGATCCATAACATTCATAGCATGTAATTTATTTAAGAAATATAATGTGATGTTAACAGTTTTTTTTCATGTGGTCAACCAAATATTTCTTTTAAGCGCATGGAATATTGGAGCGGAAATTCACTTGGAAAATGGGATAAGTTTGTAACTATTAATAGGGATAAAAAAGTTGATAATGTTTATTATATAACGAAGGATGGAGGTGAAGAAGATGTCAAAAGCACATAGAGAAAAAGAAAGAGAATGGACTGTACGTAAGCAGAAACAAAAGCCACATGGAAAAGTAAAGACAAAAAAAGAATTGGCGGAAGAATAGTTTCTTCCTTATTATAAGTAATAAATAAAGCGCATACAAAAAAGAAGTCAATAAAAGGAGGCAATCCCTATATAGACTTCTTTTTTGAACATTATTTAATGATACGATAGTTTTTGTGGTTAACAACTGTTCTTTGCTCTAATTCTAAATCACGATAGTTATTCATATAAGTTAAGTCTACAATAACTGAATTTTCATTTACTTTTTCAACAATTCCTTGTAACCCTCTAAATTCAATTATATTTCCAACCTCAGCTCTTTTCACTCAAATCTCTCCTTATCATTCCAAATTTTATATAAATTCTGATTATAGTTTGCACTATTAGAACTTATTCGTAAAAAATAGCAGTATAGTAATCTTAATAAATATATACTATGAAACTGCAAATAAAATGTGTATCATTTACTTTTTTGAAATAGTCTTTTTTCGTTGCTGCTTGAAGGTAAGTTCTACCTAGCATGATGAAATAAAGGGAAATGCTGTTTATCGAAAAATTATGTATTTTTAATATAAAAGAAAGTGAAGGAAGTAATTTGGACTTCATTATCCTATTTTTTGACTATCACTAATGGTTACACTATCCTAATATTAGATGATATTATAACATAATTAAGAAAAATATCCATAATAATATCAAAAAATAATATTAAAAAAGGAAAAAGTGTAGAATTCTTTGCTTAAAATATTACAATAAATTAAAATATGGACTGAAAAAAAGATAGAAAGGGTAATTGGTGAGTGGCATGAATAAGGAATTGGCAGAAGAAATATTAGAGAAGTTAAAGAATAAAGAAATAGAAAGTTATCGAGTTAAAAAAGAGGAATTTCTCACTTTTCGATCAGAATTGGTAAAGAGAGAAGACTTTAAGCATTTTAAAGGAATTGCAGAAATTGGCGGAGATGTTACATATAAATATATGGACGAGCCAAGAAGTTGAAAAATAGGGCACCTTGCTTTTGATTCCACTTTAATCGACGGACACTGAAAATTGTTAGCTAATTATCCATCAGTGGAGTTTTAAGGTAACTCCACTGATGGAAATCTTTCTAATCAAATAGGATAGAAAATGAGTTTATTTAAAAGATTTTAAACAGGTGAAATGTTAACTTTGGGGAGTAAAAAATATAGATCAACTTGTTGAGGAGATTAGCAAGGACGGAAAGTACCCCTACAAAAAAAGGAGACCACTGCAAAAGTTCAGTGGTCGAGTGAAATGTATTCAGATGTGTGTAATAAATACGCACTCTTTTATAGCGTATTTTTATTATCCATTCGAGAAAGTTCTTTTAAGCCGTTGATTATCTTCTGTTTTGCTTCATTATCTTCCGTTCCTTCAAAACCATATTCAAATAGACTCCCGATTTTTTTCTTCCAGGTTATATGGCCAGGCATACTTATTTCGTTTTCATTTAAAATGAAAAGAAGTTGTAATAATAAGCGCGAATCACCAACAGGTAAGTCATATTCTGTCCTAAATCTTAATCCATTGGGACTTATATTATAGATAAGAGCATGCCCTTTACTAGAAAGTGTGTCTTCCTCAACCTTTAGTGTAAATATAGCGTCAAGAGAATCATTCAATTGGTAACGAAAAGCTTCATTACGTTTGTATCTCATATTCTCCCTCCCTTTATTTTTTTCTCCAATAAAAAATTATATTTATCATGTTAAATCGCGTGAACTCGACGAATGCGCCCGCTTTATATTTTCGAAGGAAAAAAACTACTCATTTTCCCACTTTTATAAGACTTAACCGTAAGCTTATGGAATTCGAGGGAAATAGAGGGGAATCAACTGTCTGTACAAAGCTGAATCGTTCCAACTAACAATCAGTGGATAAATGACGCATACCACTGAAACGGTTAATTTTATTAGTTAAACTATTCATACTTGAAAGTTCAATAATATTAAAGCTTGTTTAACGAGATATTGCAATATATTTTTCGACTAATAAATGTTTTCTATACAAATGTTTGAAGGATTTGTTACAGAGCTTTGTCACCATTTTAAGCTGTTTTCATAATATGTCCGCTTTTAATTATAATTATCTTTTTAAGTGGACAGTCACCATTTTTAATTGTATAAAAGTTGATAATTAGGGGATTTTACTAAACAGGAAGTAACTTCACACCAAGGCTAGGTTTATCAAATAAAAAATGCTAATTTTCGCCATAAAGTGAACAAATTTTTGTCGTTTAATAAATTTTGATTGTCTAGATAAGAAAGAAATGCTATTCTTTCATTTGAGATGTCTTTTTCAAAAACTTAAATTGCCTGCCTATTTTGAACAGGTCATTATATGTTCTCATCTTTTTAGAAGATGCTATAAATGGTTGTGAAGAAAGTTTGTGTGCATAGACAGCGATATTTTTCGACAAAATACATAGCTTTCGGTTTACAATTGTAATATAAAAATTATATATTATTAATGATAAACAATTGTTAATTTATATTAAGGTTGTTTAAGTTTGAAAAGTTTATCTATATGGTTACATCTTATAACTTAATCGATAAAGGAGAATGATTTTATTATGGTAGAAAAACAATTTAAAGTTATTGCAGATACAGGAATTCATGCTAGACCAGCAACGCTTTTAGTACAAGCAGCTAGCAAATTTGATTCAGATATTCAATTAGAATACAAAGAGAAAAAAGTAAATCTTAAATCGATTATGGGTGTTATGTCATTAGGAATTGCTCAAGGTGCTGAAATTAAAATTATCGCAGAAGGTAATGACGAGCAAGAAGCTATTAATGGATTACAAGAAACGTTAAATAAAGAAGGTTTAGCAGAATAATGAGTTTTTTACAAGGAATTGCTGCATCTAGTGGAATAGCCATTGCAAAAGCTTATCGTTTAGTTGAACCAGATCTTTCATTTGAAAAGACTAGTGTAGAAAATGCTGAAAATGAAATTTCTCGTTTTCAAGATGCTTTAACGAAAGCGAAATCAGAATTAGAAGCTATTCGTGAAAAAGCTAATAAAGAGCTTGGGGCGGATAAAGCTGCGATTTTTGAAGCGCATTTATTAGTATTAAGTGATCCAGAATTAATTGCACCTATTGAAGATAAAATTAAAACAGACCTAGTGAATGCTGAATACGCATTAAAAGAAACAACAGATATGTTTATTACAATGTTTGAATCAATGGATAATGAATATATGCAAGAAAGAGCTGCAGATATTCGTGACGTGACAAAGCGTGTAATGTCTCATCTTTTAGGCGTACATTTGGCAAATCCAAGTATGATTTCTGAAGAAGTAGTTGTTGTTGCAGAAGATTTAACACCATCTGATACAGCACAGCTTAACCGTCAATTTGTTAAAGGATTCACAACTGATATTGGCGGTAGAACTTCTCATTCAGCAATCATGGCTCGCTCTTTAGAAATTCCTGCTGTTGTCGGTACTAAAAAGGCTACAGATGAAATTAATAATGGCGATTTAGTAATTGTTGATGGATTAAAAGGAGAAATCCATATTAATCCAACACCTGAAATGGTAGAAAGCTATAAAAAGACTGCAGAACAATATGAACAACAAAAAGCAGAATGGGCAAAACTTGTGAATGAACAAACAGTTAGCTCTGATGGTGTTCATGTAGAGCTTGCAGCAAATATTGGTACACCAAATGATTTAGAAGGTGTTATTAATAACGGTGGGGAAGCAGTTGGTTTATACCGTACTGAATTCCTTTACATGGGTAGAGATCAGCTCCCTACAGAAGATGAACAGTTTGAATCTTACAAAGCTGTCCTTGAAGGAATGAAAGGGAAGCCAGTTGTAGTTCGCACATTAGATATTGGTGGAGATAAAGAGCTTCCATATTTAGATTTACCAAAAGAAATGAACCCGTTCTTAGGTTTCCGTGCAATTCGTTTATGTCTAGAGGAGCAAGATATTTTCCGTACGCAATTAAGAGCATTATTACGTGCAAGCTCATATGGAAATCTAAAGATCATGTTCCCAATGATTGCTACATTAAATGAGTTCCGCCAAGCAAAAGCTCTTTTAGAAGAAGAAAAAGCTAACTTAACAAGTGAAGGCGTTCAAGTAGCAGAAAAAATTGAATTAGGTATCATGGTTGAAATTCCTTCTACTGCAGTTCTTGCAGATCAATTTGCTAAAGAAGTTGACTTCTTCAGTATTGGTACAAATGACTTAATCCAATACACAATGGCTGCTGACCGTATGAATGAGCGTGTTTCTTATCTTTACCAACCATACAATCCTTCTATTTTACGTCTTGTTAAAATGGTTATCGATGCAGCGCATAAAGAAGGTAAATGGGCAGGTATGTGTGGAGAGATGGCAGGAGATGAAACAGCAATTCCTTTATTATTAGGATTAGGCCTAGATGAATTCTCTATGAGTGCTACATCTATCTTAAAAGCAAGATCACAAATTCTAAACCTTTCTAAAAAGGAAATGGAAGAATTAGCAGAAAAAGCATTACAAATGTCTACAACAGAAGAAGTTATGGAAGCAGTTAAAGCTGCAGCAAAACTTTCTGAATAAAATAGGTTTATCCTTAAAAATAGTGGGTATAAATAAAAATAGCATAAGCTCTTTTACAAGTTAGCTTAACGCTATTCTCATTTTCCCCTTATTTGAACTGACTAGATGATTCTAGTCAGTTTTTTTGTGGTTATAAAGATTCATACATGAAAAGCAAAGGATAGAGGTAAAATATTCGTATATTCATTCTTAAACTCTATGACTATAATGAGTAAGGAAAATAGGTGGGAAATCAACTCGACTATTTTTAAAGGGTCCGAGTGGTTTGAGGTAAATGCCCTCACTCATGAGTTATCAGGGCACTGAAAAAGTCTAGTTTTCCAAATAAAATGAGGTTTTATTTATTTGAAAGTGAATAATAAGCCTCGGAAAACAAAAACCTACACTAAGTTAGAATGGTTTGGTAACTACCGATTCACCAGGTAATTCACTTTTTCAGTGGCCACTGAGTTATACCGAGTAGGCTCTATTTTCTCGCAAGGATGTAAAGTACTTTTAGCTGTTATCGTATAACAAACTTTACGAAAATAGTTTTTCCATATTATTGGACAGGTTTATGGAGAATAAATAATGGGAAGTGGTTTAAAAAAGGATTTTTTATTATACATATGTACAAAGAATTGCTTTTTCGTTTATGTTAAGTGCAAAAAAAGTCAGGACAGAACAATAAGGAGTTGAATAAAGTCACATGGATTTTTATCAAAAGGAAAAAGACGTCGTATTAAAAGAGTTACAGTCATCTGCACAAGGTTTATCATCAGACAAAGTAAAGTCACTTTTGGAAAAAGAAGGATATAATGAGCTCCAAGATAAAGAAAAAGTGCCAACATGGAAGCTCTTTTTAGAAACGTTTAAAGATCCGATGGTTATTGTGTTATTAGTAGTAATCATTATCCAATTGATAATGGGTAAATTTGTCGAGTCCTTAATCATATTTTTAGTACTATTGCTTAACTCGGTTATTAGTGTTATTCAAACAAAAAAAGCAGAAAGTTCATTAGATGCCTTGCGAAATATGAGTGCACCAGAGGCTAAGGTGAGACGAGATAACACGAATAGTACAATTCCAGCCCGTGAGCTAGTTCCAGGTGATATTGTTTTCCTAGAAGCTGGTGACTATGTTCCAGCTGATGGACGAATTGTAGAAAGTGGTTCCTTAAAAGTGAATGAGGGGATGTTAACAGGGGAATCAGAAGCGATTGAGAAACAAGATAAGGTTATATTAGAAGAATCTGCGCTTGGTGACCGTATTAATATGGTCTATAGTAGTTCGCTGGTTGTTTATGGACGAGGTACTTTTGTAGTAACAGGTACTGGAGAAAAAACGGAAATAGGTAAAATTGCAGATATGCTAAATACTGCTGAAGAAAAACAGACACCATTACAACAGAAGCTTGCAGAATTTAGTAAGAAATTAGGAGTAGGAATTCTTCTTTTATCTATTCTTATTTTTGCCATCCAAGCATTAAGAATATGGTTGGGAGATGAAACGGTAGATGTCACCACGTCTATTTTGAATGCATTATTATTTGCAGTTGCAGTGGCGGTGGCCGCTATTCCGGAGGCTCTATCCTCCATTGTTACGATTGTTCTGTCTGTTGGAACAAATAAAATGGCTAAACAAAGTGCTATAATTCGTAAATTGCCTGCAGTAGAAACATTGGGTTCTACAAGTGTGATTTGCACAGATAAGACAGGGACATTGACACAAAATAAAATGACCGTAACAGATTACTTCATTCCAGAAGGAGAAAGAGAGCATCTCCCAGAAGATCCCGCCCATTGGAATCAATCAGAAAGATTACTCTTAAATATAGCGGTTTTATGTAATGATTCTTATATTAATAAAGAAAATAGGGAAGTAGGAGATCCAACGGAAGTTGCTTTGATTAATTTCTATAATGATGGAAAAAGAAGCTATGAAGAAATTCGTTTAAGATATCCAAGAGAAGCAGAACTACCGTTTGATTCAGATCGAAAGTTAATGTCTACCGTCCATACGATTGATAATCAACGGCTTATGCTTATAAAGGGTGGCCCAGATGTAATGTTCAGTCGGGCTACGAAAGTGCTAGTCAATGAAAAAGAAGAACCTTTTACAAATGAATGGTTAAACAAATTTCAGGAAGCAAATGAAGATTTCTCCCGTCAAGCATTACGAGTACTAGCATATGGATATAAAATCATGCCGAAAGATAAAATGACGATTACGGAAGAAGAGGAAGCAGATATTATCCTAGTAGGGTTAAGTGCCATGATGGATCCTCCCCGAGAGGCAGTATATGGATCAATTGAACAAACAAAGAATGCAGGTATACGTACTGTGATGATTACTGGGGATCATAAAACAACTGCCCAGGCAATTGGTCGCAAAATCGGTTTAATGGAAGAGAACGATATTGCCTTAACTGGTCAAGAGTTAGATGCTTTATCGGAAGCAGAATTAGACCATAAATTGGAGGATATATCTGTTTATGCTCGTGTGTCTCCTGAGAATAAAATTCGAATTGTTCGAGCGTGGCAAAAGAAAAATCGAATTGTTGCTATGACAGGAGATGGTGTCAATGATGCGCCAGCTTTAAAACAGGCTGATATCGGTATTGCAATGGGAAGTGGAACCGATGTGGCCAAAGATTCAGCAGATATGATCTTAACAGATGATAATTTTGTATCAATTGTTAATGCTGTTGGTGTAGGAAGAACTGTTTTTGATAATATAAAAAAATCAATTGGTTATTTATTTGCAGGGAATTTTGGAGCAATTATTGCTATATTATTTGCGGTAATAGCAGGTTGGGCTAATCCTTTTACAGCATTACAGCTGTTATTTATTAATTTAGTGAATGATTCCTTACCAGCGATTGCCCTTGGCATGGAAAAATCAGAGCCAGGCGTAATGAAGCGCAAACCAAGGGATGTTAATGAGGGAATCTTTGCCGGCGGAACACTTCGAGCAGTCGTTGTAAGAGGAGTATTAATTGGTATAGCAGTTATTATCTCCCATTATATTGGATTACAACATTCGGATGAATTAGGAGTCGCTATGGCTTTCACCACCTTAATTCTTTCACGTTCTTTGCAGACTTTTGCTGCAAGATCTAGTACACAAACGATTTTTGGTGTTGGGTTATTTTCCAATAAATATGTATTAGGTGCTGTTGGAATATGCTTCTTGTTATATTTGATTACTATCTTGCCATTCGCTAGAGAAGTCTTTGCTATTCCAGCTTCGTTTGGCATGAATGAATGGTTAATAGCAACTGGCTTAGCAATCGCTGCTGTAATTGCAATGGAAATAATGAAAGTCCTTATAGTGAGGATATTACGTAAATAAGTTGAAAAAAACTACCCTTTATATAAAATCGGTGTAAAGATTTGTATAATGGGTAGTTTTTCAGTCATTGTGAGTACGACTTTAGAAGAGAATTTAGACATTTATAAATGTTTTCATGTTACTATAAAGAAAAACAATGTTTAAATAAAATTGGAACATTGTATAAAGGAGAGGAATAGCATGTTGGCAAAAGAAACTACTACCATTGGCTTTATCGGTACAGGAGTAATGGGGAAAAGTATGGCAAGACATTTATTACTGGCAGGTTATCCTGTTATTGTACATAATCGCACGAAAGAAAAAGCAAGCGACCTTGTAGAAGATGGTGCAGAATGGGTAGACAGTCCATACGAGATGGCTTTAAAGGCGAATGTAATTATTACGATTATTGGTTATCCAAAAGATGTAGAAGAAGTCTATTTGGGGGAGAATGGATTAGTTAACAATGCAAGTGAAAATACCTATTTAATCGATATGACAACATCTACTCCTAGCCTTGCGAAGAAAATATATGAAGAAGCAAAAAAGAAAAATATTTATGCTGTGGATGCGCCAGTTAGCGGTGGAGATGTAGGAGCAAGAGATGCAAAATTATCTATTATGGTTGGTGGGGACGAAGAGGTGTATAAAGAACTTCAGTCCATCTTTGAGATATTAGGCACAAATATCGTTTATCAAGGACCTGCAGGCTCTGGTCAGCATACAAAAATGTGTAATCAAATTGCTATAGCCTCTACCATGATTGGCGTTTCAGAAGCAATTGTTTATGCAAAGAAGGCAGGATTAGATCCAGAGAAAGTTCTAGAAAGCATATCAACTGGTGCAGCAGGAAGCTTCTCTTTAAGTAATCTTGCGCCAAGAATGATAAAAGGCGATTTTGAACCAGGTTTCTATATAAAGCATTTTATTAAAGACATGCGGATTGCTCTTAAAGAAGCAGAAGAAATGAATATGGAAACACCTGGTCTATCTCTTGCAGAAACATTATATAGCCATTTATCTGCTAAAGGAGAAGAAGAAAGCGGCACACAAGCTTTATTTAAATATTGGGATTGATAATAAAGAGCTTCCACATCTGTGGAAGCTCTTTGCTTCTAATTCATATACGTTGTCATATATTTCTCTAATCGATTACATGCTTCTTCTAATGTTTCCATTGAATAGGCAAATGAAATCCGGAAATATCCTTCTCCTAATGCAGAAAAAGCACTGCCAGGAACAACCGCTAAATTTACTTTATCAACTAAATCGAGACAAAAGTCAAAGGAATTCAACTTTGTTGTCGGTACTTTTATGAAAAAGTAAAAAGCACCATCTGGCATTACTACGTCCAATCCGATAGAAGTTAAGCGATTATATACATATTCTCTTCGCATTCGATAGTCATCTCTCATTGGCTCGGCATCATTTATACCAACTGTTAACGCCTCTAGTGCAGCTCTCTGAGAGACAGAGGAGGCGCAAGTTACATTATATTGATGTACTTTAATAATTTGCTGACTAAGATATGCTGGTGCAAATAATAGTCCAATTCTCCAGCCGGTCATACTATGGGATTTAGATAGTCCGTTAATGACAATGGTTTGTTCACGGAGAAACTCAGCAATAGATACATGCTTTTGATCATAGAGTAATTCACTATATATTTCATCTGCTAAAATAAAGATGTCTTTACCCTTAATAAGAGCAGCAATTTCCATTAATTCTTCTTTCGATAAGCTGACTCCTGTAGGATTGGATGGGTATGGCAAGACAATACATCTAGTTTTTTCTGTGATGTATTTTTTTATTACGTCAGCTGTAAAACGAAAGGAGGTATCACGAATGTCTGCATATACTGGAATAGCATCACATAAACGGATAATTGGCTCATATCCAGGATATACAGGACCAGGGAGTATTACTTCGACTCCTTTATCGAGAATGGTTCGAAAGGTAACATCTATTGCTTCACTAGCTCCAACTGTAACAAGCACTTCATTAGAAGGATCATAAGAAAGATTATATTTATTATGTACGAACTGTGATGCTGCTTTCCGTAATTCTAGCTCCCCAGCATTATGTGTGTAGGAAGTGAAATTTTCGTCAATAGACGTTTTAGCAGCTTCTTTAATATGAAGAGGTGTCGGAAAATCTGGCTGACCAATCGTTAAAGAAATCATCCCTTCCTTTCCAGCGACCATATTAGAGAACTTCCTAATGCCAGAAATCTCAATATTTTTAACTTTTTTATTGATTAAATGTTCCATATTAAGTCTCCCATCATAATGTATTCTATTATGATATCAAAAGCGGAGATTATTGAAAACCATAGACAAAATAAAAAAGAGCAGTGACAAAAAAATCAATCACAGCTCTATCTATTTATCGTGAATTAGTAACCATAATCCCAATCAACGTCTTCTTCCATTAGGAATAATTGCTCATGATTCTCTAATTTTTCCGTTATTTGTACAGTTTCTTCGTGTTTTTTCCATGCTTCTAAGTCAATATTTTCTAAAAAAGTTACAGATAAGTCTTCATGAAAAAGAATTGCAGTACCCTTCATTGTGTACTCGTCCTCTCTTTAAATATATTTTAGCAATTATCTTTTCATTCTCTCCTTCACTTGCTTACACTTTTAGATTATTCCAATTGCACTAAATCGTCTAGGTCTTTGTTATACTTTTCACGAAATAGTAAAAAAAATATAAACATTTTATGAATATTTAAAGAAGGAAGGAAACAAAGGAATTCATTAATTGTATAAAAATTGTAAACCTTTCACCTATTACATAAAAAAGGTTGTTTAGATAATAAATTCCATTTATCATAAGAATAGGAGGGGGAAATTAAATGGTAACAACAATACATATAGAAAAAAACGAACAACCTGAATATGCAGGATTTTGGATTCGCTTTGGAGCATGGGTAATCGATAGTATTATTATCGGGATTCCCTTATTAATTCTTTCAAATGTCATTTTTGCTTTTTTTGTAAATTCAATGGAAATCCCGGAAGAGCTATTAATGGATCCAGCAAGTGTAGACACATTATCTGATGCAGAAATGTTATCGATAATAGGACCGATGATGACCGCATTTTTTGGAACAATGGGTATATGTTTGCTTATTAGTCTTTTTTATTATTCGCTACTTCATTCATCAAAATGGCAAGCGACAATTGGGAAAAAACTTTTAGGGTTAAAGGTAACAGATAAAAATGGGAATAGATTATCTTTTTGGAGAAGCCTAGGAAGATATGTAGTATCAAGTCTTTTATCGGGAATCCTTTTGATTGGTTTTATTTTGGCTGCTTTTACAGAGAAAAAACAAGCATTACATGATTTAATTGTTGGTTCTCTTGTGGTGAGAAAATAATGCGTTTTATTTCCTATCCATAAGGCACAATAGGCAGCAAGAGCATTATGGATATGTCAAAAGTTCCTAATAGGGGATAATGAACAGTAAATAAAATGTCATACTTGCTTTTTGGAGAGGAGAGCTTGATGGATGGAGTCAGTAACAAATAAAGTTCAAATGGAAAAAAAAGGATGGGCGTTGTATTTTTCCTTGCCCATTCTTTCTTGGGCATTATATGATGCTGCTAATACCATTTTTTCGTCTAATATTAATACAGTCTTTTTCCCCTTCTATTTAAAGGGAATGATTGGTTCAGGTGAAGTACAGCAACAAATAGCATCCACGTTTATTTCGTATGCAAATGCCCTTGCAAGCATTTTATTAGTTATCTTTACACCGTTATTTGGAGTAATTATGGACAGAACAGGAAAAAAGAAGAAATATATTGTAATCCTGACACTATTAACAGTGCTAGGAACAATTGCAATGGGAATCTTTTCGTCTATTGAGTTTTCACAAACGATTCTTGGAATACCATTGTCCTTAGGTTTCGTGGTTCTTTTTTTTGTACTATCGAAATTTACGTATCATTCTAGCTTAGTATTTTATGATTCAATGATTTCTGATTTAGGTAGCAAGGAACAAATCCCGTTAATTTCCGGATTTGGTGTCGCAGTAGGTTATATCGGAACACTTATTGGATTATCTGTTTATTTATTTATAGATGACGGGGCTTTTAATCAATCATTTATACCAACTGGGATTCTCTTTTTGCTCTTATCCTTGCCATTATTTTATTTCATTAAAGACAAACCAAAAGAAAATGTCCAAAAGCAATCTATTTTCTCAGGCTATGGTGAAATAGTGGAAACCTTTAAGCAGATGAGGAATTATCGAAAGATTTTTACTTTTATGCTTGCCTATTTTTTTCTTAATGATGCCTTAGCAACTACAATTGCTATGATGGCAGATTATGCAAATACAGTTATTGAAATAAGTTCAGGTAAATTCATTATTCTATATCTTGTGTCAACTATTGCAAGTATCATTGGATCCTTTATCTTTGGATATATTGCAAAAAGAGTTGGAGCATATCGAGCTGTACGATATGTAGGGATATTATTAGTTATCGCTTTGATTATTGCAACGTTTGCTTGGAATCAATGGGCATTTTGGATTGCTGGGAGTCTTTTTGGAGTTGCTCTAGGGAGTATGTGGGTAACGACAAGAACATATATTGTTGATATTACTCCAGAAGAGAAGAGAGGCCAGTTCTTTGGACTATTTGCCTTTTCTGGTAAGGTATCTTCCATTATCGGTCCATTTGTATATGGTACGATTACACTCATATTTGCTGATTTAGGAAATATAGCGAGCAGGATGGCGCTAGGCTCGTTAATTATTTTAACTATTATTGGATTAGTAATCCATGCACGCGTAAAAGAAGAATGGTAGGCTAGGCTGTTCAAGAAGGCTAACGAAAGCAGATATTCCGTAAATGGTGAAACCAATGGAAAAAGCTGCTTGATTGTTGCCTTTAGGAACAGTCTTTTTTAATATAACTGTATTAGGTATAGTAATTGTTGGCTAGATGGATTAAAAAAGAGGATATTGTTAGCGAGCAAAGATAGTTTCTAATTGGAGAAAATTGAATAAACTTACTTTAAGAATAGATAAATAGTCCGATATAAAGAATAGGTAAATAACTGAAAAGTGGATTTCATAAATGAACGAATTTTTAGAACCACGAAAGGACAGAAATAAATGAAAAACGACAAAGGAATACTTTTAGAATCTGGAACAAATGAGCTTGAAATTGTGGAATTTAGTGTTGGAAAGAACAATTTTGGTATAAATGTTATTAAGGTGAAGGAAATTATTAATTCAGTACCGATTACTCCAATACCACATGCCCATCCCTATGTAGAAGGAATAATGGAACTAAGAGGAGAAGTATTAACAGTAGTTAATCTTGCAAACGTATTAGGATATGCTCCTTCTGATACTCCTGAAAAAGATAAATATATTGTTTCTGAATTCAATAAAACAAAAATTGTTTTCCATGTTCATAATGTTACACAAATCCACCGGATATCATGGGAAAATATTGAGAAACCATCTGAGACTTATTATGGATCAGAAAGCCAAATAATTGGTGTAGTTAAATTAAACGGAGAGATGATTTTACTGCTGGATTTTGAAAAAATAGTCGTAGATATTAATCCTGAATCCGGAATTAATGTACAACAAGTGAAAAAATTAGGGGAAAGAGCAAGAAGTGATAAGAAACTAATTGTTGTGGAAGATTCTGCCCTTCTAAGAAAATTATTGGAAGATACGTTGAGCGCTGCAGGCTTTCAATACATTACATTTTTTGAAAATGGTCGTGAAGCATTAGCTTATTTAACAAAAAATGTGGAGAATGGTACTTCTATAGACGAGGTTGCCCAGTTAATGATTACAGATATTGAAATGCCACAAATGGACGGGCATCATCTAACAAAGCTAGTTAAAGATAATACAAACTTATCTAAGTTACCTGTCGTTATATTTTCGTCATTAATTACAGAGGGTTTAAGACATAAGGGGCAGGTTGTTGGAGCAAATGCCCAAGTAAGTAAACCAGAGATTAACGAATTAATTCAAATTATCGACGACATCATTTTATAATACTTATGTTTTAAAAGAAAAGTATGTGATTTAATGAAAGCTGCCAAGCTATTTTGACCTTAAGAGCAAAATAGCTTGGCAGCTTTTCTTTGTTAAAGAGATAAGTTGATTAGAGGGATTAGCCCCTTTGCAAATATTTGAGAAAGAGCAAAAATTAATAGCTTTCACCGAGCTTTTTAAATACTGGTTTTTGGTATTGCTTTTTGCGGAATGTTTGATTAGGTGGCGAATCTTCTTTTAAACCAGTGTAAACGGATAAAAGCTTTTTTGATTGTGTTAAGGATAGAGTTGATTTGGGATTTCGAACACTTTGATTGAGAGATCCTAAATGTGGCAATTCCTCAAAATCCTTTTTAGTTGGAGGTAGATGAAAAGTATAGTTTTTACATGCAATTAATAGATCTGATTGTTGTTGGCTATATTTTGGATTGTTTGAGAAGTGTAGACCCATTTTTTTTGCTTTGCCTTCTGCTAATAGCTTATGTAAACTGTCATGCTTCAATTTATATAAAAACTTTGGGTTTGGAGCAGTTTTTGCATGACGATTTACAACAGAAATTGCTTGGAGAAGATTTTCAACAGTAGGTTGTATTGGTGGTGGATATTTTTGCTGCTTATTCAATCGGTTAATGCTCCTTTCTTACTAAATTGTACAAGTTATTATACTATTTTTACGAGAGAAAAGGAAATAAAAAGAGAATATCTTTTCCGTTATTTCTTTAAAATTAGAATAATAATCTAGGATTAGCCCTTTTATACGACTAAACTAAATTTTTTATCTATTTAAGTACAAACTTTCATATATATGCCGATAAAAGTAGTAAAAGAAAATTAGATTGGATAGCGATTGTTAATAGAGTTAATCTTATTCGAAACAAAATAATATATCGCTGCATGTTAGGAATGAGATGGATGAACGAATTTAACAAGAATAATGCAAGTAAGAAAATGATAGCACAATCTAAATCAAATATAGAAAATATTATTTTTGAAATTATTTTTATGTATATAAAAGATATGGTATTTATTATGAAAGCAGAAAAAGACAATACTTTTCGGTATATCTTTGTCAATGAGGCTGCCTTTTTATTTTCTCAATTACCAATTGATTTCATAGGGAAAAGGTTTCAAGATGTCTCTTCTAAGAAAATAGCTGATAGATTACAACAGGAATATACGATTGTATGTGAAACAAAGAAGAATCATATTTATACAGATCAAATACTGACAGATAATGGCGATATCATTTATGCGGAATCTGTTTTGACGCCTATTATAGATGAACAGAATGAAGTAAAGTATATTGTATCCATCACAAGAGATATTACAGAGTCCATTAAAGAAAAACGATTGTTGCATGAAAGCGAACAGAAATATCGTTCATTAGTTCAAAATAATTTAGATGCCGTATTCACGGTTAGCTTAGATGGGGTTATTCAAGAAGTGAATCCAACTGGATTAAAGTTAATTGACTTTAGTGATGTAAAACTGCCACTGTTTTCACTGTATGAACTCATAGATGAGGGTAATACCTTATTTTACGATAGCTTTAGAAAATGCAAATTAACGGAAACATCCCAATCGCTAGATTGTAAGTTAAAAAGCAAAAATGGAAAAAAACTGTCCATTCATACAAAATTTGTTCCCATTAAAGTGAATGATACCATTAGAGGTATTTATGTTATCTTAAGGGATATTTCTGAACGTGCGGAAACGGCAGAAAAAATTCGCTATATGTCCTTTCATGATCAGCTAACGGGTCTTTATAATAGAAGAGCCCTTGTTGAAGATTTAAATCTGGAGATTAAGAAGGCTGAAACAGAGAAAGTTACGTTTGCCTTAATGACGATTGATTTAGATCGGTTTAAATATATCAATGATACATTTGGTCATATTGTCGGAGATCAAATTCTCATAAAAGTTGCGGAACGATTATTAGAATTTAAAAATCATAAATGCCATGTATATCGACAGGGAGGAGATGAATTTAATATTCTCCTGTCCAATACAAATAGACAAGAAACAGCAAGCTTAGTTCAACGTATTATCTCAAGTTTTGCAAATTCCTTCTACTTAAACTCTCATGAATACTATATTAGCCCGAGCATCGGAATTAGTATGTATCCATATGATGGAGATGACATGGAGAAAATCATTAAGAACGCGGATGAGGCACTTTTTCGCGTGAAAGAAAGAGGTAAGGCACATTATCAATTCTATCGTTCTGATATGACTTCAAATTTAACAAATGTAGTATCATTAGAAACAAAATTGCGAAAAGCAGTCCAAAAAAATGAACTAAAATTGTATTATCAGCCACAAATTGATTTAAAGAGTCATACATTTAATAGTTTTGAAGCATTATTAAGATGGGAGAGTCCTTCATTGGGACTAGTTGCACCCAATGATTTTATCCCACTTGCTGAAGACACAGGTCTCATTATTTCTATTGGAAACTGGGTAATCGAAAAGGCATGTGAGCAAATAAATACATGGAAAACTTTATACCATAAGGATGTGCGTATAGCAGTTAATATCTCACCAAAGCAATTTCAACAACCCAATTTTGTTGAAGTGATACGTTACTCTATTCAAAAATTTAATATTAAACCGTCCTTGCTGGAGATTGAGATTACAGAAGGGGTTATGGAGAATATTAAAGAAGCAATTCCTATTTTGCGAAAACTAAAGGATTTAGGGGTTATTATCTCTGTCGATGATTTTGGAACTGGTTATTCTTCTCTAAGCTATATTAAGCAATTTCCGATTGATGTATTAAAAATTGATCAATCCTTTGTAAAAGATGTGGTTACAAATGCAAAGGATGCTGCCATTACGACAACGATTATTCACTTAGGACAAAATTTAGGGATAGAAGTTATTGCAGAAGGTGTGGAAACGAAAGAGCAAGAAGACTTCTTAAAAGAGGCAAATTGTCAAAAAGCACAAGGCTTTTATTATTCTCGACCATTGACTTGTGAAGAGGCGGAGCAATTTCTTAAGGATTTTTAAACATGAATAGAAAGATGGAAACATAAACTTATATTAAGCGAGTTAATAAAAAGGAAGACCCTAGAAGGATAGCTGGACGCATATCTTTTTGTTAGTACTTAAAAAAATGTAGGGTTGAGTCTATTTGAAAGAAACACGTTGATTGCAGCGCACAGATAATTGCTTTTTGGAGGAAAAGAATAAGGGAATTTGGATTTACACTCGGAATCCCTTCTTTACTTTAACAATTATCAATAGGTGGATGCAATCAACGCTAATCGTTAAATGTTTTTGCAAACAAATTATGAATACGTTCTATTTATTATCCTTTTTATACACTTTTACCGATAACTAATAGCTCTGGACTTTAAAGCATGCCAAGATTTAATAAAAGTCTTTTTATCGACTTTAACATTCTTTTTACCTGATAAGGGGTCATTTAAGTAAACATGATTCTTACTGAAGCCAACTAATACAACAGCGTGTAGGTCTAATGGTGTTTTAATTGTTTTTCCATTGTGTTTCCATGATTCCCATCTATCTGGTAAACGATAATCACCTGTTGTCCAAACTACAATTGGATAACCATTTTGAACATGTTTCTCTAAATCATGGAAAGAATATTTCGTTAAGTTAACGGCTCTTTCTGGGAGGTATTTGTTAACTAGATCTTCCATTGGCTTATCAAATACAGCATACCCAGGCTTTTTTCCAGTCATATCACCTACGAATCCAATAGAGGGGTCTCCCCATTCGATAATATTCCCATTTTTTCGAATCAATGGGTCTATGTCCTTCTGAATATTTTTGTAAAGCTCCATTTTATTTACTTTAACACCAGCGTAATTCAAAACCATCGTTAAACTGGTCACTTCACATCCATATTTTAGTTCAGGATTTTGTTTTATCAAAGGAACATCAAGCAATGCACTTTTGTTCGTGCTAGATTCTTGATGTAGTTGTTCTACTTTTGGCTTACTCTCTTCAATATGGAAATATTCCCAAGTTTGCTCGGACCCGAAAAAGGGAGTGAGCAACAGTAATAGCTTACACAACTGCATTTTACTACCTCTTTCTTGCCAACTCCTATTTTTTATCATACGAAATTTCAAACAAATTATAAGGACATATTATTACCAACACCTTATCCTTTTTTTATTGTGCTTGCCTGTGGAATGATATCATCGGATGAAACTGTGTTTCAGCTAAAAATTGAAAGAATTTTCTATCAATGTTTCTTTAGCTAAGGATTTATATGATATAATAAGGTTTATTTTAATTCTTAGAATAAAGTGAAGAACCTTTGCCTACTTACTGTCTAAAAATAAATATCATCAAAAAAAGGATGAAATGATTTATAACGGAAGCGATAAGCAAAGGAGTTTGCTTTTCTTGTGGGGAGGCTATCAAAATATGGATGCTTTGGATATTTTGACTGATTTAGAAAATGTCATCCCTTATTTTCAAGCTATATTTAGCGCTGATGAACATCGAGTAATCGGTTATGAAATATTAGGAAGATATAATGGAGCAGATGGTGTTCAAAGCCTTGGAGATTTCTTTTTTGATGAAGGAATTCCTGATGAATATAAAATTGAGGTAGATCAAGTTATTTTAACGAAAGCGCTGGATAAAGCATTGTCCCTTGACGAGGATGTATTGCTCTTTATCAATAGAGATGCTGAAATCTTGATGAAGGATGATGGAGAATCATTTTTAGAAACATTGTTGGAATATGAAGGGAAAGGCTTCAAGTTAGATCGAATCGTTCTGGAGATTTCAGAGCGAAATTATCATGGGCAATTTTATCATTTAGATCATTTATTACTTTATTATCGAACATATGGCATTAAAATTGCCATTGATAAAATGGGAAGTGATAGTAGCTATTTAGACAGACTCGGTGATTTAGCACCTGATATCCTAAAAATTGATTTATTAGCTTTGCGATCTACATCTACCTCGCATGCTTACCAAAATGTTTTATATTCGCTATCTATGCTTGCTCGAAAAATTGGTGCTACTTTATTATTTGAAAATATTGAGATGGTATATCAGCTTCAATTTGCTTGGAAAAATGGTGGGAGATTTTATCAAGGATACTATTTACACTATCCTGAGGCAAATTTCGTTGATCGCAATTGCAGAAAAGAAACATTAAGAGATTTGTTTCATGAGTTCATTTTTTCAGAAAAGAAAAAACTATCAACAATTTTTGAATTAACAGAGGATTTTCAAGTTCAATTACAGTCATTGCTTGTTAAATATAAGAAATATTCTTCCTATGAAGAGCTTTTGAAATTACTTACTGCTGATTTAACAGATGTTGCTTTTCGAATGTATGTATGTGATGAAGATGGATTTCAGAAATCTGCAAATATTATTAAATACGATAGTGATTGGATTATTCAGCCTGAATATGCACACAAAAATTGGAGTTGGCGACCATATTTCCTAGAAAATATTATAAAAATGAGGAATGAAAAAAGAGGGATATTGTCTGATTTATATAGTGATATCGAAACAGGAGAAACAGTAAGAACTTATTCATACCCATTAAACGCCAAGGAATATTTGTTTATTGATTTATCTTATAATTTTCTTGATCGAAAGAAATTGCTACTTAGTTAAAACAAGCTGAAGAGATTTTCTCTTCAGCTTGTTTTTATGCCATAAATTAAGGGTAAAGTTTAAATGAAATAAATAGAGAAGGAGAGAGTAGGATGAATAAAAGCTTCTTTACTATAGTGATTATTTTGCTTCTTGGTATATTTCCATATTCCGCACATGCTACCAGCCATTTGACAAGTAGGGATGAAGTCTTTGCTTTTGTAGAAAAGGCATTTCGAGCACAGGTGTCATTAAGTAAAGAAGCGAGGGATATGGAGGAGATACAAGAAATATTGGCACCTTATTTTTCGGAGAAACTAATCTATTTATTTCTTAATGAAAACTTGACTGGAGAAAATGGGGCATTTTATACATACGGTAATGAATTCGGAAAATATTATCTGCCTTTTTATCAGTTATCCGATCAAACCTTTATAGAAACAGAAGAAAATAGTATTCTTCTATATGAATATTATGAACCAATTATATTTGGAGAAAAAGTATATGAAGGAGCCTATGAAGGAGTGCTTATAAGAAAGGTGAATGAGAATTGGATTGTTACGAATATGCTGACAGATAAAGAGGTAAGAACCATTATAAATAACAAAGAAAATAACTATAGTACATTGGTTTATATGCCCTTGTTTGCAATAGAAAATCAAGTAACTTATATCAGTAACAATTGGAAAAATCATAATGTACAAACGCTAAAATAGCTTGTAAGAGTTATTTTCTAGATTTTGAGGTAATAGCTATAATGAAAGTGTGGCGCACTTTTTTACGTATAGTGTACGCCACATTGGTGACTTGCTGTTAAAGATTTAAAGCAATTTTAAGTTTTTCCAAATCGAAACCATAAATTACAGTTCCATCTACCACAAAAGTTGGGGTTGAAAAGGATTGGTATTTCTTTATTAATTCTGTTTTCGCACGCGAATCCTTTTGAATATCTTTTATTACAAAGTCAAATCCATGTTCTTTTAAAAAGAGCTTGGAATATTCGCAAGGGGGACAGTCAGGCTGGGTATATAACGTGATTTGGTGCATTTTGTTCCTCCTACATTCATTCTACTTCTAATCATACAAAGAAAGCTTTTTTCGTGCAATTCATTTTAGCAAATGATAGGAATAGGTTTAAACAGGAAAGGTTACTTTTTGGATTCTGAGGGAGCTGTAGATGTGCGGAATTAGACAAATGATTATTTCCATTTTGCTATAAGAAAGGTGTTTTTTTGTTATGATTTTATATGTTAGAATATTCAGATGAAATAAATAATAAAAAAACAACTAGTTTTTTTTAGTTTTACTTGGACAAACTCTCGACAATCTTTTATTCTGTTAGTATTGGCATTTTACACAAGAGGCGAATGGTACTTTATTTAACGAAGAAAGTGTATAGAAACATGCTAATAGTGAAACCTATTGTTAACAAAAGGTTTGTTTTGAAAGGAGAGAGAGCATGTCACAATTACAAGGCATATTAACAAGATTAAAGAATCTGCAAGAGCAGGCAACTGGGGGAGAACCAACTCAACGTTTCTTCGAGGTAAATGGGGAGAGAAAGTGTCAAGTTACATTTCATCCAAAAACAGAAACGTTTGAACTAGAAGTCTATAATGACAAAGAAAAACCAAAAAGATATCAATTTGATAATGTTGATATGATTACAATTGAGATTTTTGATTTAATTCAGTAAGATTTTTAAGAAGCTTTTTGCATTTACGGATACCCAAATGCAGAAAGCTTTTTTTATACTTTTAATTTTACTACATGAAAAAAGCAAGTGAATCCATACTAATAGTTGAGGTGATAAACATGATGCCAACGGTTATTTGTCCAGAATGCTCTCGTGAGGAAAAATTAGAGAATGTACTGACAGCTCAATCTAATCAAAATGTAATCTTTCAATGCCCTCATTGTCAACTACTTGTAAGGAATATAAAAACGAGTAAGGGTTAAAGGAGCATTAAGCCGGAAACTGTGATAAAATGAGGTATAAATATATTTTGTGAGGAGTTTTCGGCTATGATAAGTATGCACAGCGAAGAGTTTTTAAACATCACTTTAAATGATTTATTAATTCCGTCTGAACGGGTTGCACATGTACAGGTAGGAAACAGTTTAGAACACGCTCTGCTAGTCTTAACAAAAAGTGGATACTCAGCAATCCCTGTATTAGATGCACATTATAAGCTCCATGGATTGGTGAGTACGCCAATTATTATGGAGAGTATACTTGGACTAGAAAGAATTGAATTTGAAAAATTAGAAGAAATAAAAGTAGAAACAATTATGAACACTGTAATGCCGAGAGTGAAGAGTAATAGTTCTGTATTACATACGATTAAACATTTGGTAGACCATCCTTTTATTTGTGTAGAAACAGAAGATGGCTATTTTGAAGGGATTTTAACGAGAAGAGCAATATTAAAGCGACTTAACAATTATTTACATCAAAACAATCACCAATAATCTATAACAATTAAATTCCTTTCACCTACTGTAGCCGCTCTTATTCACCTCTTCATTAGAGTTCTTTCCCTCTTTTGATAACAAATTTTTTATATGAGGATACTATCATGTCAACGATTTCTGAATTAAAATTATTAACCGTTCTTGCACAAGAAATGAATATGAGAAAAGCAGCAGAAAGACTTTTTGTCACACAACCCGCCCTTTCTCAAAGGCTGCAAAATATCGAGAAAGATTGGGGGACACCATTATTTATTAGGTCACAAAGAGGGCTTTCGCTTACTGCTGCTGGCGAATTAGTAACGAAATTCGCAATGGAAACGCTAAAGAAAGAAGAAGAAGTGAAAGAATCCATTCATGCTTTCAAAGAAGAAGTGTATGGAACATTAAAGATAGCTGTTGCAAGTATCGTAGGACAGAACTGGCTTCCGGAGGTCTTAAAACGATTTGTTGAGCGCTATCCTCAGGCAAAGGTATCATTAGTAACAGGCTGGAGTAGCGATATGATGAAATCTGTTTCTGAGGATAGTATGCATATAGGTATTGTAAGAGGAGTATCCGATTGGAAGGGAATTAAAATTCATTTATTTGATGACCCCCTTTATTTAGTGGATCGAGAAATTGCGAAGCTTGAGGATATTGCTTTAACGAATCGGCCGTTTATCCAATTTAAAAGTGATTCAAACTATTACGAAGAAATACAGGTTTGGTGGCATCGGAATTTTCAACTGCCTCCGAACAATACTATTGTCGTGGATCAGATTGAAACATGTAAACAGCTTTCTTTTAATGGGATTGGTTATAGTATACTTCCTTCTATTGCCTTAAAAAAAGTAGATGATGCACTTTCCCGAATTCCGTTATTTAATGATTATAATGAGCCAATCACAAGAGGAACTTGGTTAATTGGCTATGAAGCAACTTTTCAATTAAAACAGGTACAAGCTTTTTTAGAAATTGTTCACGAATATCTGGAAGAAGAAAAAAGGGGAAAGGGATGAATCGAAGATAAAAGTTAGTATTTATGGCTTGTTTTCATCACTTTTGTTTGGTAAAGTAATTTTTAGTATTGCATATATACATAATGGAGGTATTAGTTTATGAAAATGATGGATGCAAATGAAATTATTTCATTTATTCAAAATAGTACAAAATCTACACCGGTAAAGGTATACGTGAAAGGCGATTTATCTGCAGTTGATTTTGGTGAAAATGTTCAAACCTTTATCAGTGGAAATTCTGGTGTAGTTTTCGGAGAATGGGCTGATATTCAAAGTGTCATCGAAGGAAACCAGGACAAAGTTACAGATTATGTGATTGAAAATGATCGTAGAAACTCTGCAATTCCTTTACTAGACTTAAAAAATATTAAAGCGCGTATTGAGCCAGGTGCTATTATTCGTGATCAAGTGGATATTGGCGACAATGCAGTAATCATGATGGGTGCAGTTATAAATATTGGTGCTGCAATTGGCGAAGGTACAATGATTGATATGGGCGTTATTATGGGTGGACGTGCTACCGTAGGGAAGAACTGCCATATTGGTGCAGGTGCAGTATTAGCAGGTGTTATTGAGCCACCTTCTGCTAAACCAGTTATCATTGAAGATGATGTATTAGTGGGCGCAAATGCAGTTATCGTTGAAGGAGTTACAGTTGGTCAAGGATCTGTAGTAGCTGCAGGCTCTATTGTACTAGAAGATGTCCCAGCAAACACATTAGTTGCAGGAGCTCCTGCACGTGTAGTTAAAGAAATTGATGATAAAACTAAATCAAAAACGGAAATTATGCAAGAGCTACGTCAACTATAATTTTCAGTGTAAAGCGTGGAGAAGTTTCCACGCTTTTGTTTTAGAAATAGAGAAAAGGAAAGCATTCATCAGAAAATAGGAAGAGAAGGGGATTTATATGGGGAATACGATTGATTTAATCCAAATCCGCAGAGATTTGCATAAAATTCCAGAGCTTGGATTTAAGGAATTTAAAACACAACAATATTTACTCGGAAAAATTCAAAGCTTTTCAAATGAACGAGTAGAAATAAGAACATGGAAAACGGGGATTATTGTTAAGGTTCATGGACTTAACCCAACGAAAACGATTGGCTACCGAGCAGATATTGATGGATTGCCAATTGTTGAAGAAACGGAATTACCATTTCTATCTGAGCACCCTACAGAAATGCATGCTTGTGGACATGATTTTCATATGACCATTGCTTTAGGCTTACTTGCAAATATAATGGAAACTCCTATTAAAGATAATGTTGTGTTTATTTTTCAGCCTGCTGAAGAAGGACCAGGCGGAGCAAAGCCTATGCTTGAAAGTAAGGAGCTTAAAGAATGGATGCCTGATATTATCCTGGCTCTTCACGTAGCTCCTGAATATCCAGTAGGCACCATCGCAGTAAAGCCGGGCTTGC
This sequence comes from Niallia sp. HCP3S3_B10, assembly GCF_052064465.1. Classification (NCBI taxonomy): domain Bacteria; kingdom Bacillati; phylum Bacillota; class Bacilli; order Caryophanales; family Bacillaceae; genus Niallia; species Niallia sp. HCP3S3_B10. The sequence continues at coordinate 179,203 of NZ_JBQHVO010000002.1, forward strand.
TATTTGCAAACACTTCTGAGCTTTTTATTGATTTAAAAGGGAAAGGCGGGCATGCAGCATACCCACATCTTACTAATGATATGGTAGTTGCAGCATGTAGTCTGGTTTCCCAGCTTCAGTCTGTTGTATCCAGGAATATTGATCCGCTCGATAGTGCTGTTGTGACCATCGGAAAAATCACAGGTGGAACTGTGCAAAATGTCATTGCTGAAAATGCAAGACTAGAAGGGACAATGCGAACCCTTTCAAGTGAGGCAATGGATAAAGTAAAGAAACGTGTCCAAGCTTTGGTGAATGGTATTGAAATTGGCTATGACTGTGAGAGTACGATTGATTTCGGTAGTGGTTATTATCAAGTCTATAATAATGAGCCATTAACAAGAGAGTTTATGGATTTTATTGAATACGAAACAGAAGCAAATGTGTTGGAATGCAAAGAAGCAATGACGGGCGAAGATTTTGGCTATATGTTAAAGGACATTCCAGGGTTTATGTTTTGGCTAGGTGTTGATTCTCCATATGGTTTACATCATAGCAAGCTTAATCCGAAAGAAGACGCATTACAAGTAGCTGTTAATGTTTTAACTGCGTATTTAATGAAAAAAGGAAATTAATTGTTCGGACGGTTGCTTATTTGTAAACAAAAAGCTTACTGCTTTATATTGGAATAATAGCAGTAAGCTTTTTTAAAGCATTAATTTTCTTTTTCAATCACTAGGGGTGCTTGTGGGAATTGAATCCCATTTTCATCAAGCGCGACTTTCGCTTCCTGTCTAATCAAGCGTTCCATTCCCCATTGCTCCATATTTTTTGTTTTTGCAATTATTCTTATTGTAATCGTATTTGCACCTAAATTTTGTATACCAATTAGATTTGGGCCATCTGTTATAGTGTCGTTTTCGTCTGCAATACGTTCACAAACTTGCTGTAGTATTTCTAATGTTCTCTGCAAATCATTGTTGACTGAAATATCTATATCCACTAGAGCTTGCATTTCTCCCCGGGAATGATTACTAAGCTGTGTAATTTCTCGATTCGGGATAAAGTGTAAAGTGCCATCTGCTGCTCGTATTTGGGTTGTTCTAAGGCCAACTTGTTCTACTGTGCCTGAAAATTCTCCAATCGTTATAAGTTCCCCAACATCTAATTGTTTTTCTAATAGGATAAAAAATCCTGACACTAGGTCACTAACAAGTCCTTGAGCTCCAAAGCCGACTGCTAATCCTATAATTCCTGCACCAGCCAATATTGCTGTAGCATCGATACCGAGCAATTGGAGTATGGTTATAATGAGAATGAAAAATAGTACATAGGTAATTAGGTTATTAATCAGGCTCTCCAGTGTAAAAGCTCTACCTCTAGAGATAGAGTTTTTTTGAATATAGGATTCGAATAATTTATTTATTAGCTGCTTAGCCATTTTTTTAATTAGAAGATAGCTAAGAAGGATAAGCAGTATTTTTATTGCTACAAGGGCAGTATTTAAGAAGAAGTCTCCCCAATGTATGGTTTGTATATAGGTTTTTAAATTGTTTAAATAGAACATTTAATGCTGTACTCCTTTTGTAAAAATTAACTAGCCAAGTATTTTCTTTTTATTCCCTTATATGTATTTGATAAACTAGAGGTTATATTAATATTTTTTAGAGAGAAAAGGAAAGAGGGTAAATACTACTGTGAAAATAGGTGATCCACTTCCCGAATGGGGTGCTCCGACACTATGGATTAATGGAGAAACAAAAGGAATGGAGAAAGGTGGAAATAAAGTAACTTTAATTCACTTTTGGTCTATAAGCTGTTATTTTTGTAAAAGGGCTATGTCAGAACTAAACCAATACAGAGATTTTTATCAAGAAAATTTGACTGTTATCTCTGTACATTTTCCTCGTTCGGAACATGATTTGAACATAGAATTAGTGAAAAAAACGGTGGAGGAATATAAGATGACACAATCCATTTATGTAGATCATGAATTTCAGCTAGCCAAAGCATTTTCAAATGAATATGTGCCATCTTATTATTTATTTGATCAGGCTGGGAAATTACGATACTATCAGGCTGGCGGGATTAATTTGAAAATGTTAGATACCCGAATAAGTCGAGTATTAAATGGCCAATTAGACAGAACTTAGCGAATATAATTTGGCATCTGGAAAGTATATCAATACAGCTTCAATTAATGTTATAATAATGGCGTTTCATTAGATAACGGGAAACATCATTATTTAGGAGTTTTAACTGGCATTGATAAGATAGTTATGAATAGGTGTTGCTTCTCGCTTAAAATGAATGTTTATTATAGGAGATAATAATACATGTGATGCGAGATAAAATTTATACGATAGTTGGAGGATTTAATAGTGAAAAGAGCATTTGCGGTAATTGGCCTAGGAAGATTTGGAGGCAGTATTTGTCGGGAATTAACGGAACTAGGTATGGATGTTATGGTAATTGATAAAAGTGAAGAAAAAGTAAATGAATATGCAAATCTAGTTTCACATGCAGTGGTCGGTAATGCAGTAGATGAAACGGTATTAAAGAGTCTTGGAATCCGTAATTTTGATCACGTTATAGTTGCGATAGGCGAGGATATACAAGCGAGTATTTTAACTACTTTAATGTTAAAGGAGCTAGGTGTTAAAAATATAACGGTAAAGGCTCAAAATGATTATCATGAGAAGGTGTTGAGTAAAATAGGAGCAGATGCAGTAGTTCATCCAGAAAGAGATATGGGGAAGAGGATTGCGCATAATATTGTTTCTAATAATGTCCTTGATTATTTGGAGCTTTCTGATGAACATAGTATTGTGGAAATTAAGGCTAGCCACAAATTAGATGGTCGTTCCATTATTGATTTAGATATTCGTGCGAGATATGGAATCACGATTGTTGCTATAAAAAGAGACAAGGAGATTATTGTTTCTCCTCAGGCATCAGAACCAATAAGAGAAAATGATATTTTGATTGTTATTGGTGCGGATTCAGATATTAATCGTTTTGAAAAAAAGGTAATGTCTTAATCATTAATAAGAAAAAGCGAGGACTCTTGCCTAAATACAGTACAAATGAAAGAAAGATATTGGGTTTATGGTGCTAGACTTATAATTATTTAGTTTTTTAAAAATACTTTCATAACCGAAAAAAAGGCGCTGTATGTTCAAGAATTGAACATACAGCGCCTTTTATATACCGTTATACTTCCATAATTATTGGAAGAATCATTGGTCTACGTTTTGTTTTTTCGTAAAGGAATGGAGAAATCGTATCAATAATTTCGTTTTTGATTTCAGACCATTGTGTTGTTTTGCGTTCCATTACTTTATTTAGATGCTTGCTTATTAAGTTCTGTGCATCATTTATTAAATCGCCAGACTCGCGCATGTATACAAATCCTCTTGAAATAAGATCTGGTCCAGCTGCGATTCTAAAGTCTGTCATGTTAATGCTTACTACTACAACGACTAAGCCTTCTTCTGAAAGAATTCGGCGGTCGCGTAATACAATATTGCCTATATCTCCAATTCCGCTTCCGTCAATATAAACGTTTCCGGATGGGATTTTACCAGCAACTTGCGCTGTATCACTCGAAAGTGCCAATACTTCACCATTATCCATGATAAAGCAGTTCTCTTCCTTGACGCCACAGTCAACAGCAGTCTGGGCATGTGTTTTTTGCATTCTGAATTCTCCATGGATTGGCATAAAGAATTTAGGCTTAATTAGTCGTAGCATTAGCATTTGCTCCTGCTGTCCACCGTGACCGGAAGTATGAATATTGCTAAGTGGCCCAGAAATAACTTCAGCACCAGCTCTAAAAAGCATGTTTATTGTTTTATTAACGCTTAGTGTATTACCTGGTACAGGGTTAGATGAGAAAACAACTGTGTCACCAGGAATAATTTGGATTTGTCTATGTGTTCCATTGGCAATTCTTGAAAGAGCAGCCATAGGTTCGCCTTGACTTCCTGTACATAAAATCACAACTTGATTAGCCGGTAAACGATTAATTTGCTGAGGATCTACAAAGGTTTCTTTTGGAGCTTTTATAAACCCAAGCTCTAAGCCAATATTAATGGCAGCCTCCATGCTTCTTCCGAAAACAGCGATTTTACGACCGAATTCTACGGCAGCATCTGTTACTTGCTGTAAACGATAAATATTAGAAGCGAAAGTAGCGAAAATCAATCTACCATCTGCTTTAATAAATATGTCATGAATACTTTTGCCAACCTTTTTTTCGGACATTGTGAAATTAGGCACTTCACTATTTGTGCTGTCAGATAATAAACATAAAACGCCTTCTTTACCGATCTCAGCCATTTTTGTTAAGTTGGCAGGCTCCCCAACGGGCGTAAAATCGAATTTAAAATCTCCAGTGTGTACGATGTTTCCTGGTGGAGTTTTCACGACAATACCATAGGAATCAGGTATACTATGAGTTGTTCGAAAGAAGGAAACAGATGTTTTTCTAAATTTAATCACATCATCTTCTTGAATTTCATGCATCGTAGTTTGACGCAATAGTCCATGCTCTTCTAACTTATTACGAACAAGTGCTAATGCTAATTTTCCACCATATACAGGGATATTAACTTGTCTTAAAAGGTAAGGAATACCACCAATATGATCTTCGTGACCATGCGTGATAAATAAGCCTTTAATTTTGTCTACATTCTTCTCCAAGAAAGTATAATCGGGAATAACATAGTCAATTCCTAAAAGCTCGTCCTCCGGAAATTTAATACCAGCATCAATTAAAATAATTTCGTCTTGAAACTGGACACCATAAGTATTTTTACCGATTTCCCCTAGTCCACCGAGGGCAAATACAGCAGTTTGATCATTTTTTACAAATTTCATTATTCAATCTCCAATACTGTAAAGTCTTCGTTTTGTTGTTCATACTCTAAGAATGCACCTTCTACACGAGTTATAAACTCGATATTATATGGTTTTTCTGCCAATTTTGTTCTAACATCTCTTTCAGAAACACCTTTAACATATATTGTTCTTGTGTTTTCTCTTACTGGTACCTCTGTTTTTAAATCTTGAAAATATACTTTAAATATCATGGTAATTCGCTCCTTAATCATTTATATCTAAAATTATTATATAAAAAAATAACATGTTTTTCATGTTTTTTCTTTTAATAGCAATTATTATCAAAATCCATTGTTTGAAAGATAATCAACTTTATTATGTAAAATATATTTAAATCTTTATAAAATAAAAGGTCAGACTCTTCCCACTAAGCTTGGTTTATATAGTGGTATAATAACCACTATATTTAACAAAGCGTGGCATAGGTCGGACCATAAGAATACCCTTCAATTTTTTTAAGCTATTGTTTTTTTACGCAGTAAATCTTTCCACTGTTTTAAGAGCTTTTTTCTTAGCTTCTTTAACATAGTGGATCATCTCCTTAATTCTATTTTAAACCATTCTTGTACAAAGTAAAGTCATCTTCACATTTTATATTTTCTTTTTGTAAAAAAATAGTTTTTTGAGATGTTGTTTTTTTACCGATTCTTTCTTTTTTTAACTGAAGGTGATTTTACATGTGTTAAATCACATCGAATGGTTCGTTCATTTAATAGGCTTTTTTATATATGATAACAACAATCTTATTAAAAACAGCCTTTTATAGTAATAGTATATGAAATTTATTGCAGGATTCTCATGGTTAATGTTGGTAATTGTAAAATAGGCTTTTATTTCGTAATAATTAACTTTATATGAAAGCGAATGGGTCCCCTCTAATGGAAGAGGGGAAGCAAGAAGATTGATTTATTTCTATTGTAATTGTTTAGGAGTGGAAGGGAGAAGAAGGCTCGAAGAAATTTATTAAATGATCGAACCAGGAGGAAAGAAGGAATGTTCTTAACTCTATCTTTCCACTGGAATTGCATTTTCAATAGGAAGAAAAGGATCATTTTCATTAATGTAATCATAGAACATGACACCATTTAAATGATCAATTTCGTGTTGGAATACAATAGCTGGTAAGCCCTTTAGTCGTAGCTTTACTTCCTTGCCATCTAAATCAATAGCTTTTAATGTGATTCTTGCATATCTTGGCACAAATCCTGGGATGGCTTCGTCTACAGATAGGCAACCTTCTCCTGTAGTTAAATAGGCTTTTTCAACCGAATGGCTAATGATTTTTGGATTGAAAAGGGCGTAGCTATATTGCTTGCCATTTTCATCTTTAACATGAACAGCAATCATTCGTTTGGAAACATTTATTTGTGGTGCAGCTAATCCAACACCGCCTCTTAAACCATATTTTTCCGCTAATTCAGGGTCTTGACTATTTATTACATATTCAAGTAAGCTTTTTAAAATTTCTTTATCTTCTTGACTTGGTGGCATTGTAACTTCTGCTGCTACTCTTCTTAATGTTGGATGACCATCCCGAATAATATCTGCCATTGTTATCATCATAATCACTTCCTTGTTCTATCTATAAAGTAGTCTAACAGAGAAAGAATGAAAAGTTAATACAAGAGAATAGTACTTTATGCAATAAGATAATCATATATACCCATAATATATTATAGGACAGGCTAATATGTTTAATATATAAACCGTTTCATTTTACTTAAATTGAATAACACTATATTATGACGGAATTAAAAAGGGTTAGTAATAAGGAAAAGGGAGTAATAATAAGCCAACCGTTATTGTAAAAATACAGAAGAATCGATATAGTAATAAGAAAGTGAGGAGGAAACAGATGAAACGAAGTATGCTATTGTTTAGTACAATCTTGCTATTTGCAATGATTGCTGCTGGATGTAATTTTCAGTCTCCAAGTGAGAAAATGTATGAAAAACTAGAAGAAGTGGTTGAAATTGAAATTGGCTTTGAAGAGCAGCAAGAGCCTCTTGTGACTTTAGAGAAGAAAGAACAAGACATCTATTCCGAAATAATTAGTCTTGGCTTAGAAGATATGGATGAAATCACAAAATTATCAGATGAGGCCATAGAATCTATTGCCAAGAGAAAAGAATATATGGATAAAGAAGCAGAAAGCATTAAACAGTCGCAAGAAAAGTTTGAGACAATTACAACTGATATGGAAGAACTAGAAGAAAAAGAAGATAAAGAGCTAAAAGAAAAAGCAGACGAACTTTATAAAACAATGATGGCCCGTTATGAAGAACATGATAAATTATACGCTAATTACATAGAAGGGCTTAACAGTGATAAAAAACTATATGAAATGTTTAAAGATGAAGATGTGAATATGGATGATTTAGAAAAGCAAGTAAAGAAAATAAATGAAACATATGAAAAAGTGTATGAAAATAATCAAACCTTTAATGAACTGACGAAAAAATATAATGAACTAAAAGTAGACTTCTATAATGAAGCAGGAATAAAAATTAAGATGAGTGATGAGAAGGAAGAGGAGTAAGTAGCTTTTTTATATTTTTTTATGTCTTCCAAGTTTTATTTTCATTTACCGCAGGAACAGAATCTGTCAAGGAGCAAGAAAATTGCTGAATTGGACAAACTGTTACTGTGGTTTTTTTATAGGGGAAAATAAATTTTTTTGAAATACGTGGCTGTCTAAAGATGGACCAACATGGCACAATGGTGGAGGTGAGAATTAGCAAAAGTTTTACGGAAATTCCTGCGAATTAAAATACATTTAATGATAGAAACTGTTGTTACTGTACTTCTGTATTCTTTAATCGCAATAATGTGTTTATTCGACAAGGAGGAAAATTATTATAAAACAGTTGTAAATAGTGGTATCTGTATAATACAGATGTAGTTTTATAAATAATACAGTTGTATTAATTTTATGTAAAAAAATAATAAAAACTTAGAGCTTAAAGATTGACGGATAATATTTAAGTATATTAAACTTATAAATGTATTGAACAGTTGTATTAATATTTACATATTAATAATTGATACAGTCTATACGGAAACCGAATTAATTTATAAGACGTTTTTTCTTGCGTAATTTGTGGAAAACTGTTTTAGTATGGTTTTTTTTGTTACTTAAAGTGATATGCTGTAAGTAATAGAAAGCGTTACCCAACTGAATGTTTACCACATTCAAACACATTGTAAACATCTATTTGTTTTTACAGAAAAAAGTCTTTTAATATGAAAGGAAAGGGTGGCTTTAATGGCTTCTAAAACAAAGAAGGCACAATTTGATGTGCAAGCACAGCTTGAACAAGTGGCAAACCAATTTCAAACACTTCAGATTCTAAATGAAGAGGGCGAAGTTGTAAACGAATCTGCAATGCCTGATTTAAGTGATGAGCAATTACAAGAATTAATGACTCGTATGGTATATACACGTATTCTTGATCAACGCTCTATCTCATTAAACAGACAAGGTCGCCTAGGTTTCTATGCACCTACTGCAGGACAAGAGGCTTCTCAATTAGCTTCACAATTTGCATTAGAAAAAGAAGATTTTATTCTTCCAGGATATCGTGATGTTCCGCAAATTATTTGGCACGGGCTTCCTTTATCTCAAGCATTCTTATTCTCACGTGGTCACTTCCAAGGAAATCAAATTCCTGAAGGTGTAAACGTAATTTCTCCACAAATCATTATCGGTGCACAATACATCCAAACTGCTGGTGTAGCATTAGGAATGAAAAAACGTGGTGCTAAATCTGTTGCAATTACGTATACAGGTGATGGTGGTGCTTCACAAGGTGATTTCTATGAAGGAATTAACTTTGCTGGTGCATTCAAAGCTCCTGCAATTTTCGTTGTACAAAATAACCGTTTTGCAATTTCTACTCCAGTTGAGAAACAATCTGCTGCGAAAACAATTGCTCAAAAAGCAGTTGCTGCAGGGATTCCTGGAATTCAAGTAGATGGTATGGACGCTTTAGCAGTTTATGCTGCTGTTCGTGAAGCTCGTGAAAGAGCAATCAATGGTGAAGGTCCAACATTAATCGAAACTTTAACTTACCGTTATGGTCCACATACAATGGCTGGAGATGACCCAACTCGTTACCGTACAGCTGATCTTGACAGCGAGTGGGAAAAGAAAGACCCATTAGTGCGCTTCCGTAAATTCCTTGAAAACAAAGGCATTTGGAACGAAGAAAAAGAAAACGAAGTAATTGAGCGTGCTAAAGAAGAAATTAAAGAAGCAATCAAAATTGCTGACGAAGCTCCAAAACAAAAAGTAACTGACTTAATGAACATCATGTATGAAGAGCTACCAGTTAATCTTCAAGAACAATATGAAATTTATGCAGCAAAGGAGTCGAAGTAAGCCATGGCGCAAATGACAATGATTCAAGCAATCACTGATGCGTTACGCACAGAATTACGTAATGATCCAAATGTATTAGTATTTGGAGAAGACGTAGGTGTAAACGGCGGTGTATTCCGTGCGACAGAAGGTCTTCAAAAAGAATTCAGTGAAGATCGTGTATTTGATACTCCATTAGCTGAATCTGGAATTGGTGGTTTAGCAATCGGTTTAGGACTTCAAGGTTACCGTCCAGTACCTGAAATTCAATTCTTTGGTTTCGTATATGAAGTAATGGACAGTATTTCTGGACAAATGGCTCGTATGCGCTATCGTTCAGGTGGACGTTACAACGCACCTGTAACTATTCGTTCACCATTTGGTGGTGGGGTTCATACTCCTGAACTTCATGCGGACAGCTTAGAAGGATTAATGGCACAACAACCTGGTCTTAAAGTTGTTATCCCATCTACTCCTTATGACGCTAAAGGTTTGTTAATTTCTGCTATTCGCGATAACGATCCTGTTATCTTCTTAGAGCATATGAAATTATACCGTTCATTCCGTCAAGAAGTTCCAGAAGAAGAGTACACTATTCCTCTTGGAAAAGCGGATGTAAAGCGTGAAGGTAAAGACCTTTCTATCATTACTTATGGAGCGATGGTTCAAGAGTCTATTAAAGCAGCAGAAGAATTAGAAAAAGAAGGATATTCAGTGGAAGTAGTTGACTTACGTACTGTAAGCCCACTTGATATCGATACAATCATTGGATCTGTTGAAAAAACAGGTAGAGCAGTTGTTGTTCAAGAAGCACAAAAACAAGCTGGTATTGCGGCTAATGTTGTTGCTGAAATCAATGATCGTGCAATTCTAAGCTTAGAAGCTCCAGTTTTACGTGTAACTGCACCAGATACTGTATTTGCATTTACACAAGCTGAAACTGTATGGCTTCCAAACTTTAAAGATATTATTGAAACAGCTAAAAAAGTTCTAACTTTCTAATTAATACCGAATAATATTTACGCAACAATTAGAAGATAAGTTAGTTGAACGAAGAAAATTTTTTCATAAGATTATTAGGAGGTTGTCACATTGGCTTTTCAATTTAGATTGCCTGATATTGGTGAAGGTATTCACGAAGGCGAAATCGTAAAATGGTTTGTTAAACCAGGCGATAAAGTTCAAGAAGATGATGTATTATGTGAAGTGCAAAATGATAAAGCAGTAGTAGAAATACCTTCTCCTGTTGAAGGTACTGTAGAAGAAGTTAAGGTTGAAGAAGGAACAGTAGCAGTTGTAGGCGATATTTTAATTACATTTGATGCTCCTGGATATGAAAATCTTCAATTCAAAGGCGATCATGGTGATGAAGCTCCAGCTGATGCTGAAGAAGCAAAACCTGATGCTGCTGAAGAAAGCAAAGCACAAGAAGCAGATGTTGATCCAAGCAGACGCATTATTGCAATGCCTTCTGTACGTAAATATGCTCGTGATAAAGGCGTAGAAATTCAAGCTGTTTCTGGTTCTGGTAAAAACGGACGTATTTCAAAAGAAGATATTGATGCTTACTTAAATGGTGGTGCAACACCTGCTAGCCAACCAGCTGCAGAAGCTGCTCCAGCTGAAACAGCAACGGAAGCTCCTAAGCCACTTGCTATTCCAGAAGGTGATTTCCCAGAAACTCGTGAGAAAATGAGTGGAATTAGAAAAGCGATTGCTAAAGCAATGGTAAACTCTAAGCATACTGCTCCTCACGTAACATTGATGGATGAAGTGGAAGTGTCTAAATTAGTTGCACATCGTAAGAAATATAAAGAAGTTGCTGCAGCAAAAGGTATTAAATTAACATTCTTACCTTATGTAGTAAAAGCTTTAACAAGTGCACTAAAAGAATTCCCTGCTTTAAACACATCATTAGATGATGCTACAAGCGAAATCGTTCATAAGCATTACTATAATATCGGTATTGCTGCTGATACAGAAAAAGGTTTATTAGTTCCTGTTGTTAAAAATGCTGATCGTAAAGGTATCTTTAACATCTCTAACGAAATTAATGAACTTGCTGTTAAAGCAAGAGACGGTAAATTAGCTCCAGCTGAAATGAAAGGTGCATCTTGCACAATTTCTAACATTGGTTCTGCTGGTGGACAATGGTTTACTCCAGTAATCAACCATCCTGAAGTTGCTATTTTAGGTATTGGTCGTATTGCTGAAAAAGCTATCGTTCAAGATGGAGAAATTGTTGCTGCTCCTGTATTAGCACTTTCTTTAAGCTTTGACCACAGAATGATCGACGGAGCTACTGCTCAAAATGCAATGAATCATATTAAGCGTTTATTGAACGATCCAGAACTATTGTTAATGGAGGCGTAAAACATGGTAGTTGGAGATTTTCCTATTGAAACAGATACTATAGTCATTGGTGCGGGTCCTGGTGGATATGTTGCAGCAATTCGCGCAGCACAATTAGGACAAAAAGTTACAATTGTTGAGAAAAACGTATTAGGTGGAGTTTGCTTAAACGTTGGATGTATTCCTTCTAAAGCTTTAATCTCTGCTGGACACCGTTATGAGCATGCTGCACATTCTGCAGACATGGGTATTACAACTGAAAATGTAAAAGTTGACTTCTCAAAAGTTCAAGCTTGGAAAGACAGTGTTGTTAAAAAACTTACTGGTGGAGTAGAAGGACTTTTAAAAGGGAACAAAATTGATATTGCATATGGGGAAGCATATTTCGTAGATGCTAACACATTAAAAGTAATGGATGAAAAATCATCTCAAACTTATACTTTTAAAAACGCAATTATCGCAACAGGATCTCGTCCAATCGAAATCCCTACTTTCAAATTCTCTAAGCGAGTTCTTGATTCAACTGGTGCTCTTGCACTTCAAGAAATTCCAGAGAAAATTGTTGTAATCGGTGGAGGATATGTTGGTACTGAATTAGGTGGAGCTTACGCTAACTTTGGTACTCAAGTGACTATCCTAGAAGGTGCTGATGAAATTCTTGGTGGTTTCGAGAAACAAATGTCTTCATTAGTTACTCGTAACTTAAAGAAAAAAGGTGCTGAAATCATCACTAAAGCAATGGCTAAAGGTGTAGAAGAAACGGACACTGGCGTTGTTGTTAAATATGAAGTTAAAGGCGAAGAAAAATCAGTTGAAGCTGATTATGTATTCGTAATGGTTGGTAGAAAACCTAATACAGACGAACTTGGATTAGAACAAGTTGGTATCGAATTAGGCGAACGCGGAATCATTAAGACAGATAAGCAATGCCGTACAACTGTAAGCAATATCTTTGCTATCGGTGATGTTGTTTCTGGTCCTCCATTAGCTCATAAAGCTTCTTATGAAGGTAAAATTGCTGCTGAAGTTATTGCTGGACATAATGCAGAAATCGACTATTTAGGAATTCCTGCAGTTGTATTCTCTGAGCCAGAATTAGCTACAGTTGGTCACACAGAAGCATCAGCTAAAGAAGCTGGTATCGAAGTGAAAGCTGCTAAATTCCCATTTGCAGCAAACGGACGTGCATTAGCACTTAATGATGCTGAAGGTTTCATGAAGCTTGTTACACGTAAAGAAGATGGTCTTGTAATCGGTGCTCAAATCGCTGGTCCAAGTGCATCTGATATGATCGCTGAATTAGGTTTAGCAATCGAAGCTGGTATGACAGCTGAAGATTTAGCTATGACTATCCATGCTCACCCAACTTTAGGTGAGGTAACAATGGAAGCAGCGGAAGTTGCAATTGGTAACCCAATTCATATCTTACGTTAATTGCTAAAAAAAGAAGTCCTCTTTATAAGAGGGCTTTTTTTTGACTTTTAAAAGGAAAGAAATCTATTAATTTTATCCATTTTTCATATAGTCAGCTTTATTCCGTCCAGCCATATTACTGTTTTTTTGAAGAAAATAATTATAAAATAAAACAAAAGATTGATACATATACTAGTATTAATTGTTAGGTTTTAGGAAGGAAGGGTGGTGGTTTTTCTTGAAGATTTATACGGCAATTTTATTTCAACTAATCATTTGGAGTGGCTTTTCGATCATAGAATGGTTATCAAGACATGATTTAATCCTCTATAAAGTGTTTATGTTTGGGGTGTTCTTTTATTTAGCGATTATTATAGGAAATACAATCATAAAATCAACAAGAAAAACGATGTTAGCCACGATGATTAGTTTATCTATTTACGGATCCTTCCATTTAATTATGACGATTATTTCTGTAGTCTAAATATAACATAACATACAATTAAAAAGGATTAGATAAGTGTTTTGCTCTGAATCATTTGGACTTGCTTTTTTGGATAAGAAGAAAGTAGAGAGGCAATCTCTGTTACCATATTCATTTCCTTATAAACAAAACAGTAATACAATACAAAAAATGCCCTTGGATAATCAAAGGCATTTTATTTAAATAGAATTAAAAACCATGCAACTATTTATTGTCTCCGCTTTGATGGTATTTTTCCAAAATAGCTTTTAAGAACAGTGAAGATCGATAGTATTAATAAGAAAAACATAAGAAAGCTAAACATAAATGAAACGGGATGAAAAATAGTTTTCGTTTGCATGGGAGATTCGAATGAAACTTCTAATGGATAGGCATTCGATGAGGCAGGCAACAGCTTTTGTTGTTCTGCAAATGGGATGGGACCACCAAAACGAAAGGATTGTGTTAATTGCGTCGGTTTTTGTACTATGTAATTTTTAAAGAGAAACGGGGTAGCAAGACTAATTAGTAAACTTATAATCGTCATAATCAAATATTTTTTCAAAAAGATAACTCCAATCTGTTCTTACCTATAGAAATAAATGTATAGCATTTTTTATATCCAAATAGAAGACAGGAATACCTTCATTTGGCATTCCTGTTACCTAAAGCACTATTATCTTATCGCGCGATGCTCTTTAATAACGCGAAGCTTTTTGAAATCGTAATCCTCAGGCCCCTGAACAGGCAATCCTGCTTCCATATTTCGTTTTATATAGGCAAGGTTATCTTCTGTAATAATTTCGCCAGGGATGAATATAGGGATTCCTGGCGGGTATACCATAATAAATTCCGCAATGACTCTTCCAACTGAATCATCAAAATTAATTAATTCTGTCTCAGAGTAGAAAGCATCTCTTGGTGTTAGCGCTAGTAGAGGGATGTTTGGCAGCATTACTCGTGCCTCCACTTTAGACGCTTTATCTTTTCTTTCTTCAGCAAGTGCTTTTAGGGCATCAATTAAAATATTGGCCTCTTTTTCTGAATCTCCAGGTGTAATAATGCACAGGATATTATACAAATCTGACATTTCCACTTCTATCCGATAATTTTTACGAAGCCACTCTTCCGTATCATGGCCTGTTATGCCAAGATCCTTCACGGAAATAATTAGTTTAGTCGGATCATAATCAAATGCAGAGTCTGACTCAAGAATCTCTTCTCCAACACAGTATAAGTGTTCAATGTCATTAATTTGTCTTCGAATGTATTGTGCAAGATTAATCGTTTTATCTATTAGTTGTTTTCCCTCTGTTGCAAGTCGCTTTCTCGCAACATCTAATGATGCTAGCAACAGATAGGATGTGCTAGTTGTTGTCAACATACTTAGAATGGACTGGACTCGCTTGTAGCTAATTAGGTCGCCTCTCATATTTAAAATCGAACTTTGTGTCATAGAACCACCAAGTTTATGTACACTTGTTGCTGCGATATCTGCACCTGCTTGCATTGCAGACATGGGCAGCGCCTCGTGAAAGTGAATATGAACTCCATGTGCTTCATCCACTAGAACAGGAATATTGTAGGAATGAGCTAAATCCACAATTGTTTTTAAATCAGCTGAAATGCCAAAATAAGTTGGATTAATAACAAGTAGTCCTTTCGCATCTGGATGAAGGTCTAAAGCATGCTGAACAGATTCAACCGTGATTCCGTGAGAAATACCAAGGTTTTTATCTACTTCTGGGTGGATAAAAATTGGAATAGCTCCGGCAAATATAATCGCAGACATAACAGATTTATGAACATTTCTTGGAACAATAATTTTATCTCCTGGGCCACAAACACTCATGATCATTGTCATGATAGCACCACTTGTGCCTTGAACGGAAAAGAAAGTATGATCTGCTCCAAACGCTTCAGCAGCAAGTTGCTGGGCGTGTTTAATCATCCCTTTTGGATAATGAAGATCATCAAGAGGACCAATATTAATAAGGTCTATCGAAAGGGCGTTTTCTCCGATAAAGTTTCTAAATTCTGGATCCATTCCATTCCCTTTTTTATGCCCAGGTATATGAAATTGTATAGGATCTTTTTTAACATGTTCCAATAATCCGTGGTATAACGGTGTTTCGTGTTGTGACAATTTATTACCACACCTCTTTATTAAGTATTTTTATGCAAACATTAGCGAACTTTATTGAAATTTCTTATGTACGTGCTAGAAATTTATTGTACCTATTTGTCGCCCTTTTGTCTTTAATTTCGTTACTCTTAACAAGTTTTACCCTAATTTCAAATTATAAAAATCATAAAACAAAAGAATTATAGCATTTTTTATTTTCTTTGCATACAATTAGTTTTTACTATAGCAAAAAGAATTATTTTTTTACATGCCTTTTTGGGTGCATAAGCTTATAAAACAAAGGAAAAAGTTAGTATGAAGAAACAAGTTTTACTTTCTTACTTACTTAAATTACAATAGATTTTATCTGAAAAATACTTTAAATAATAGGATGTGGAAAAATGGATTATCAATACCCAATCGATATCGATTGGTCAACAGATGAAATCATTACGGTAGTTAAGTTTTTTGAATGTATTGAGAAAGCCTATGAAAAAGGTGTAGAAAAAGCTGAATTAATGGAACAATATCGAGCATTTAAAAAAATTGTCCCAGGGAAAGCGCAAGAAAAGAATGTCTGTGATGAATTTGAAGAAGTAAGTGGATATTCTACATATCGAACAATCAAAAAGGCGAAAGATGCTACAGAGAATAGCAGAATAAAGATGCCATAGGAAAAGGGTTATACATAAAAAGCATTCTAAGAGCAATCTTGCTAACTGTAAAGTCATGATGCTAATTAGGGTGCTTTTTTTTTCCGCATCTATTGAAGGCTAGTAGAGTGATTCTTAATAGACAAAAAAACTTGGTATACCCAAGTTTTTTTGTCCTCTTTAATACTCCATTGATAATTTATAAATTGGAAGTAATGTATCATATGTATGTTCAATTAAGGAGAGTAATGCTTCTCCATTTGAAAGAATCGGATTACCAACTGGGATTTGCTGACCAACTA
This sequence comes from Niallia sp. HCP3S3_B10, assembly GCF_052064465.1. Lineage (NCBI taxonomy): Bacteria > Bacillati > Bacillota > Bacilli > Caryophanales > Bacillaceae > Niallia > Niallia sp. HCP3S3_B10. Next base: position 195,752 of record NZ_JBQHVO010000002.1, read on the forward strand.
AAAATTCAGCTTTTTTTACATCGCGGAACCTTGTTAAAGCTGCTTTTAAATCGGCTTCTTCTATTTTTATAGCCTCTTTTTTCATATGATCCATGGAAAGGAAATAATCTTTCGGCAGAGATGACTGTATTAGCTCGTAATTTTCTAAAAAGCCTTGTGCAATTTCTTTCTTTTTTGGAAGTTCGTATATATAAGCTAGCCATATAAAGAGATGGTCATCAAATAAGCCAACTTGGAAATGTGGATGTTGTTTATATCCACGCTTATTATTTGCAATCGCAAGCCATGTATCTTTTGGGGGATTCACGGTCCGTCTTGCGTGCTTGGCAATATGGAGGAACATTTCCATTCCGAGTTTACCTGAAAGTTCATCTGTAAGCTCTGCGCCAATTTCGAGGAATTTCGGCTGAATTCTCTCTTGAATTGCTTCCATTCTTGAATCCAGTCCTTCAATCTTAAATGTATCAAAATCTTTTTGTATAAAACCAGTGAACGACATTATTTCTTATCTCCTTTTGAGTTTATCTCTTATGTTTCCGGGTAAATAGTTTATATATAATCAAGTAAGCTATTTAGTTATTTTCTTGTATATTCATCTTTTGATATGCTTTTCGCCAATATTGTAGCATACATAAATAATATTATGAAGAAATTTGGATTGCACTAGGTTATCGCACAAAAAAGGAGCAAGCTAATTGGTTTTCACATAATATATATGAAATCACAGAAATGCAAGTCGATGAAAGGGGTGTACTGTCAGTGAAACAATTGATGAATTTAGCGAAGAAAATGGAAGTGGAAAAGGAAAAAAGGGCTGTTCTTCGTCTAGAAATGGATTATGAATTGGCTACCTTATTCGATGCAATCAATGAAAAAGATGAAAAACAAAAAAAATTAAGTAAGCAAAAACTAGAAAGAATCAGGCAGGAACTTCTAAGACTTAAAGCATTATAAGGAATATAATAGATAATCATGCAGCTGACTCTATAGGAAGGAAATTTGAATTCCTATAGAGTCAGCTGCATGATTTTGCTTGCTACATTATTTAGGGAATGATAGGAAGGAAACTTGTTTAATGGCAATCGACTTTTTAAATAGTTATTCTATAGCACTGCAATTTATAGAATTTTCTTATTTTATGATACTATAGAGAATAAGATAGCTTCTTTTGAAGTATGTTTAGAGATTATATTAGCTAAAATATAGGAAGTGCTGGAAAAAAGAATGTAAAGAAGGTTGAGAAAATGACAAATTGGCTTGAAATTGATAAGTATGCAAAAGAATGGATAAAAGAAGCGGGGGAAAGGATCATCAAGTCTTTTTCATCTGAGCTCATTATTCAAACAAAATCTAATAAAAATGATTTAGTTACGCAAATAGACAAGGGGACGGAAGAGTTTTTGATAAATAAAATAAATGATGTTTTTCCTGCTCATCGAATTTTAGGAGAAGAGGGAGTAAGTGAATCTTTAGAAGATTTAAAGGGGATTGTCTGGATTATTGATCCAATTGACGGAACGATGAATTTTGTCCATATGCAACGGGATTTCGCGATTTCAATCGGTATTTATGAGGATGGAATAGGGAAAATCGGCTTAATTTATGATGTAGTTGCAGATGAACTATACCATGTTCAAAAGGGGAATGGGGTATATATGAACGAAACAAAGCTACTCCCTTTAAAGGACACCGCTGTTGATGAGGCTATTATTGGATTAAATGCAACATGGGTTACGAAAAATAAACGTATAGATCCGAGCATTTTAGAACCACTGGTAAGGGAATCTAGAGGAACGAGATCTTTCGGGTCAGCTTGTTTAGAACTTGCCTATATTGCAGCTGGACGAATGGATGCTTATCTCACTTTAAGATTATCGCCATGGGATTACGCAGCAGGCAAGATAATGGTGGAAGAACTTGGAGGAAAGGTAACAACTTTAAAAAATGAGCCTCTTGATTTATTAACACAACAATCTTTTTTTGCTTCTAAACCTGGATTACATGAGGAAATACTCGAAAAATATTTAAAGGATGGTAACTGGTAAAAGACTAACACTGCTGTTTTTCCAATATTTGTTGCATTTTCTTTTTCTTTTGGGATCGAAGTGACCAAATCCCACACATTAAGAAAAAACAAATGAGTGTGCCAACTAATGTTTTTTCAGCAATACATATACCGATACCAATAAAACTTGAAATTCCATAGATGTTATAGTAAAAAAATGGATATTTATCAAAATTCATGATTATCTTCCTTTATTATGGTATATATTAATCGGAAATAATAGCGTATGATAATGATTAAATGATCCCACAGCGACTAGATGTGGGTTTTTTATCTATTTTCTCCTTCTATAATACAATGGGATGGCTTGGAAAGAACAGAAAAAATGTAAAGAAATTGATAATTATCGGATAAAAAGGTTAGTTTAAAAAATATTTTTCGAAAATAGCGTTTTCATTCAGTGTTTTTTATAAAAGCTTTTAGGTTTCTTCGGAATTATGTGATATAATGACTCAGTTATAATATTATTAAAAAAATAAATTAAATCAAGATAGACATATTTAGGTAGGAGTGAAATTTTTGAAAATTAGAGAAGATATTCGTAACATTGCTATTATTGCTCACGTTGACCACGGTAAAACAACGTTGGTTGACCAGCTGCTAAAACAATCCGGCACATTCCGTACAAACGAGCATGTGGAAGAACGTGCAATGGATTCCAATGATTTAGAAAGAGAACGTGGAATAACAATATTAGCGAAAAATACTGCTATTCAATATAAAGATAAACGTATTAATATCCTAGATACACCAGGACATGCTGATTTTGGTGGAGAAGTAGAACGTATCATGAAAATGGTTGACGGTGTTCTACTTGTTGTTGATGCATATGAAGGTTGTATGCCTCAAACACGTTTCGTATTGAAAAAAGCATTAGAGCAAAACTTAACTCCAATTGTAGTTGTTAACAAAATTGACCGTGACTTTGCTCGTCCTGCTGAAGTAATTGATGAAGTTCTTGACTTATTTATTGAATTAGATGCAACAGAAGAACAATTAGAATTCCCTGTTATCTATGCATCAGCTATTAATGGTACAGCCAGCACAAACCCTGAAAAACAAGATGAAAACATGCAATCATTATATGATTCAATTGTAGAGCATATTCCTGCACCAGTTGATAATCGCGAAGAGCCTTTACAATTCCAAGTAGCTCTTTTAGACTACAACGACTATGTTGGAAGAATTGGTATCGGTCGTGTATTCCGCGGTACGATGAAAGTTGGTCAACAAGTAGCTTTAATGAAATTAGATGGAACTGTTAAACAATTCCGTGTAACAAAAATCTTTGGTTTCTTCGGATTGAAACGTCAAGAAATCGAAGAAGCATACGCTGGAGATTTAATCGCAGTATCAGGAATGGAAGATATTAACGTTGGTGAAACTGTATGTCCTTTTGAACATCAAGATGCACTTCCAGTTTTACGTATCGATGAGCCAACTCTTCAAATGACTTTCTTAGTTAATAACTCTCCATTTGCAGGTAAAGAAGGTAAATATTTAACTTCAAGAAAAATTGAAGAAAGATTACGCGCTCAATTAGAAACAGACGTAAGTTTACGTGTTGAAAATACAGATTCTCCAGATGCATGGACTGTATCAGGACGTGGAGAGCTTCATTTATCTATCTTAATTGAAAATATGCGTCGTGAAGGTTATGAGCTTCAAGTTTCAAAACCAGAAGTTATTGTTAGAACAATCGATGGTGTTCGTTGTGAGCCAATCGAGCGTGTACAAATTGATGTTCCTGAAGAGCATACAGGTTCTGTAATGGAGTCAATTGGTGCTCGTAAAGGTGAAATGTTAGATATGATTAATAATGGTAACGGACAAGTTCGTTTAATCTTTAACGTACCTGCTCGTGGACTAATTGGTTATACAACTGAATTCTTAACATTAACACGCGGATATGGTATCATCAACCATACATTCGATAGCTATCAACCAATGGCATCAGGCCAAGTTGGTGGACGTCGTCAAGGTGTATTAGTAAGTATGGAATCTGGAAAATCATCTACTTATGGGATTATGCAAGTAGAAGACCGCGGAATTATCTTTGTAGAAGCTGGGACTGAAATTTATGAAGGGATGATTGTTGGTGAGCATACACGTGAAAATGACATTACTGTTAATATCACAAAAGTAAAACAAGCAACAAACATCCGTTCAGCAAACAAAGACCAAACAGCAACAATGAAAAAACCAAGAATTATGACACTTGAAGAATCTTTAGAATACTTAAATGAAGATGAGTATTGTGAAGTAACTCCAGAATCCATTCGTTTACGTAAAAAAATCTTAAATAAAGCAGAACGTGAAAGAGCTGGCAAGAAGAAAAAATCTGCTGAATAAATAAAAGAAAAGGAGTCATCTGTTGATGGCTTCTTTTTTGTGTTTAGAGTAGGGCGGAGGTAGGGATTTCGCTGGAAATTGTCATTTAGAGTGAGTAAGGTGGAAAAATAGTGTTTTTATTGGAGATGAAAACCAGATTTCGCAAGTTGAAAGAGAAAAGTGGTGTTCATAACCCCCACTTTTTTCCATTGAGCAAGAAAATCCAAAGTGAAAGGTAACAGAGAATATCTCATACTAGCTACCATGATCTAAAACCAAACGTAATAAAAATAGAAGCATAAATTCGTGTTTCCAACAAATAACCTCTAAATAACGAAGCAGTTAAAAAAGAAGTATGTAAAAAAAAGAAGACCTTAGCTAAAAGATCTTCTTTTTATTGATACTGCTTGTCTACTTACCAATCATCTTCTTGCGTTTTGTTTTGATAAAGAACAAAGTTGCCAGAATCTATTCGTTTCTTTGTATTTTCCGCAATTCGTTCTTCACATTCTTTACACATATACGTATGAATCGGCCGATTTCGTAGTCGTTTTGCCTGAAAGGAATTTTCGTCTATATCTTCAATTTTATCACATATTACACATTTTACTTTCAACAGCTGCACCTCTAATCCTATAAGATCGAAAAAAATAGATTATAGGCACATTATATATAAAATCGTATAGAAAATCGAATTTTAATCTCTTATACGATTATTCGATTGCTCATCTTGGTCATTTTTCAGTTCTTTTTCTTCTTCTTCATTCAATTTTTCATTCGGCTTTTTCATATCCCCATCTGGCTCATTTTTAATCATATCAGCAGGTACTTCAGGGATTAGTCTTCCGCTAATATCGGCCAATTCATTAAAGATACCTTGGATTGGCTTCCCATTTTGTATATCTTCGCCAATTTCTTTTAGTCTTGCATTCATATCAGGATCAGCAATAATGACAGCATTTGCCCCATCAGGATCGTTCTTTAAGCTTTCTGCAACAGAATATTTGATGGAACCGACTTCTGAACGATCTAAGTCAGCGTTAATATCCACACCTACAAGGGCATATTTACCGATGACTACTGCTGTTGCATCATTGACATTTTCGATACTTGTTGCAAGGGAAACGAGTCTTTTGGCAATATCCTGTCCTGTTTTACGGTCAACTTCCTCGATAGTAGAATTTTTTACATTTGTAACATGAGGGGTATCATCTCTATTCTCTGATTGTTGGCTATTTTCTACATTATTGTTATTACATCCAGCAAGCAGAAAAAGGATTGCAATGAACAAATATCCTTTTTTCATAAAAATTACCTCCTTTAATATTGAAGAATAACTTCTAAAAGTGTGCATTTTCACCTGATTTGTTGGTGGAAATGAGCATTTTTATGTTTTTTTATACTTCCTCTCTCTTTATTGTGAGAAATATCTTCTATCTTTATGCGATAAAACATATATTTTACCAAGGTTCTTTCCGTTACACGGATAGTGCAGCAATATATGACGTTTTAGAGCAGGGGGCATCGGTTTGAGTAAAATTTACGTATTGGATACAAATGTCTTGTTACAGGATCCATATTCCATTTTTTCTTTTAGTGACAATGATGTAGTAATTCCAGCAGTAGCATTAGAAGAGGTAGACAGCAAAAAACGGTACATGGATGAAATCGGAAGGAACGCAAGACAAATATCTAGATTGATCGATAATTTAAGAGAAGCAGGAAAGTTGCATGATAAGATTCCTTTGGAAAATGGCGGAACTATAAGAATTGAACTAAATCACCGATCTTTTCATGAGCTTCAAGAAATATTTGTGGAAAAAACGAATGATAACCGAATATTAGCAGTTGCAAAAAATTTATCAATAGAAGAAAGCAAAAAAGAAAATGGACGAACCGTTATTTTAGTAAGTAAAGATACACTAGTCCGTGTTAAAGCAGATGCAATTGGGCTTATGAGTGAGGACTTCTTAAGTGACCGAGTTGTTGAAAATGAAGATTTGTATACCGGTTTTATGGATGTACAAGTAACGATTGATGTATTAAATCGCTTTTATGAGATTGGACAGCTTCCTGTCACGGAAATTGGCAATGGAAGTTATTATCCTAATCAGTTTCTCATCTTAAAGGATGTATTAGGGTCTTCGTCATCTGCGTTAGCAATTGTTGATTCATCAAGAAAATATGTGAAAAAGCTAGTGTTTGATCATGAGCATATTTGGGGAATTCGCCCAAGAAATGTGCAGCAAACAATGGCAATTGAAATGTTATTAAAGAAAGACATGCCGTTAGTTACGCTAATAGGGAAAGCAGGAACAGGAAAAACTTTATTGGCATTAGCATCAGGATTGATGCAAACAGAAGATTTTGGCGATTATAAAAAATTATTAGTTGCAAGACCTATTGTACCAATGGGGAAGGATCTAGGCTTTCTTCCTGGAGAGAAGGAAGAGAAATTAAGGCCATGGATGCAGCCGATTTTCGATAATCTCGAGTATTTGTTTAATACAAAGAAACCTGGTGAATTAGAAGCAATTCTTGCAGGAATGGGCTCAATAGAAGTAGAGGCATTAACGTATATTAGAGGAAGAAGTATCCCTGATCAATTTATTATTATTGATGAAGCACAAAACTTAACAAAGCATGAAGTGAAAACGATTTTAACAAGGGTAGGAGAAGGAAGTAAAATTGTTTTAATGGGAGACCCAGAACAAATCGACCATCCTTATTTAGATGCTTTTAATAATGGATTAAGCTATGTGGTAGAACGTTTTAAAGACCAGCCAATAGCTGGACATGTAAAATTAGTCAAAGGAGAGAGATCGTCTCTAGCACAGTTAGCTGCAGATTTATTATAAACTTTAGCTTTTTTACGCCATCTAGCAATTGCTAGATGGCGTAAATGTGGATGGATGCTCTATTATGTAATTTTAAATGCTTTGACATTTTTGATAGGCGTTTGTTTCTTGGCTTTTGTATTATCAAAAATATATACAGGACCATCTTCTGTAAGCGGTTTTCCTTTTACGCAAAATAATAAGAAAATCGAATCGATTTCTTCTAGTGGAATAGTATATTCTTCTTCATCTGTTGTGATTAACAGATTTTTTGCTACTTCCTTTGGTTCAGTATTTTTTATAAAAGGAGCTAAAGGCATATAAAAGGTACCAGTTAGCATTTCTACTTTTTTATAAGTTTTTGTGGATTGCTCTGGCACTTTAGCACCTTCTGTAATCTCTTGATCCCAGTGCTTGGATGCTTCTTTTGTATATGCTTCTAATTCATCCTTTACTTCGACTGGCGCGAATACTGACTCAGCGGTTTGTTTACGATCATCAAATATCCATACAGTCGGATCAATGGTTATCGGAAAATTTACTAATCCGGTAACTTGAATAATAGTATTCATTAAATTCTCCTCCTTATTCTTTATTCGTTGATTGTATTAAAATTCTGCTAATTAATGAGGACATGATTGATTTATAATTAGCAGTCTAAAAACAATATTAATTTAAGTATAGCTTCTTCTTGTCTTTCTGTCATTTAGAAGGTTAGAAACGAAATTTTAGATTTTTTAAGGGGGATTGTTCTTGCAATTTTCCTAGGTTGAGTTTAAACTTTATAGATAGGATAATCGCTCGGAAACGGGGGGATAGGATTGACTTCTGAAATGATTATTAATCATAAAGAAAAAGCAAATGAGCTATTGAAAGCTGATGCTGAGAAGATATTAAAACTAATTAAAGTTCAGATGGATAATTTAACAATGCCTCAATGTCCTCTATATGAAGAGGTATTGGATACGCAAATGTATGGATTGTCTAAAGAGATAGATTTTGCTATTCGATTAGGATTAGTAGAAGAGCATGTTGGCAAGAAGATTTTAGATGAGTTGGAAAAAGAATTATCGAATTTGCATGAAGCTTCTATAAGAAAATAAAAAGTAAACTCAAACAAAAGCATTCATTGTTTGAGTTTTTTTAGTGGTTAGGTGTATTATTCTAAAATAAGGGAAGTACATACGAAATAGGATTAGTTAAAAATATATATAAGTTTACGCCCGATATTTTAAGAGAATGAATAGAAGTTTTATCCTTTTCAGCAGGAAATAGATAAGAGACAACGAATACTCTAAATGAGGAGAATGAATAAGGGATGCGGTTGAATGATAAAGAAGATATTAAAATCGTATGATTACACAATTATTATAGCGATGGTGCTGTTAATTTTATTTGGCTTAATTATGATTTATAGTGCGAGCATGGTTTCAGCAGTCCAATATTATGGACATGATAGTAGTGATTTTTATTATAAGAAGCAGATTATGAATATTATAGTAGCGGGTGCTGCATTCATTGTTGTCGCACTTTTTCCATACAAGGCCCTACTAAGCAATAGAATATTAGTACCAATGGTGTTTGGGTCTATTTTTTTCTTAGGTGGAATATTTTTGTTTGGTAGTGTTTACGGAAATGCGCAAAGTTGGTATAAAATTGGAACCTCAAGTCTTCAGCCGGCAGAGTTTGTTAAACTATCTGTAATCATTTATTTATCGGCTATCTATTCAAAAAAGCAGTCTTATATTAATGAATTCAATAGGGGTGTTGTCCCACCACTAGCCTATTTAGTTATTGTTTGTGCTTTAGTTATGGTTCAACCAGATTTTGGGACAGCGGTTATTATTCTGATGATTGGTGCAACAATTATTCTCTGTTCAGGAATGAATTGGAAGAATTTATCGAAGCTGATGCTTATTGGATTAGGATTTATACTCCTATTGCTACTTTGTATGCAGCTGGCTGGTAAAAGTGTGTTTACGGAAAAGCAAATGGCGAGAATATTTGTGTTTATGGATTCCCCTTTTGGCGAAGATGTTGTGCAAGATTCTGGTTATCATATGAGTAATTCACTTATTGCGATTGGCTCTGGTGGTCTTAAAGGAGTTGGCTTGGGACAAGGAGTACAAAAGCTTGGCTATTTAACAGATGGTCACACCGATTTTATTATGGCTGTAATAGCGGAGGAACTAGGTATCTTTGGTGTAGGCTTTGTAGTATTAGGTCTTGGCTATATTGTTTTACGGGGCATTTATACGGGATTAAAGTGCAAAGATCCTTTTGGAAGCTTACTAGCGATAGGGATTTCGAGTATGGTTGGGATTCAAGCGTTTATTAATATTGCCGGGATTTCTGGATTAATCCCATTAACCGGTGTGCCAGTACCTTTTGTAAGTTATGGTGGATCGTCCCTTTTACAATTATCTATTGGAATGGGGATTTTAGTGAATGTTTCGATGTTTGTAAAATATGAGAGGGTTTATAAACCAAAAGTTGAAGATGTTGCTGATATTCCACAGGCGAATCAACCTACTTCCCCATTTGTTCGAACAAACAGACCTTTATAGCAAAGGGCTTCCTAGTAACAAACTTTACGAAAAATGCCTAATTAATAGATTCATAAAAGATAGCACAGATAGTTGGTGCTATCTTTTTTATATTTTAAAATCTGAACATTGATATTTAAAAGGTTAATTAATTTGCTTCCTTGTAAAAAAAAGCTATAATAAAAAGAGTGTCTTTTATTCCTAAAACGCTTTCGAAGTGTTTATCTAAAATGGACAAATTTTCCAATAATGTGAAAACTGAAGTTTTTTCAAAAAAAAGAGAGAAATCTCTGTGAAAATATGTTTTAATAGCAAAAGAGTCTTTTTTAACATTACTATGTTGTTAAATGTGAATAATGACACAAATGGAAATGAACGGTTATTTAAATAGTATTTTCTTTACTATGTAATAGAAGGGGGAGACATAATCAATGGCTAATTTTCGTGCATATTCAAATGCCAAATTGACGGATAAGCAAGCCGAAACAAGTGCCTGGAAGGACTTTCTTGCATTAATTAAAATAGGAATTGTGAATTCAAACTTAATTACGGTATTTACAGGTATCTGGCTTGCAATTGTCTTTACAGATGCAAAGTTTTTAGAGCACATTGATATCATTTTATATACTTTGATTGGCTCAGGACTAATTATTGCTGGGTCGTGTGTGTTAAATAATTTTATTGATCGTGATATTGATCCATTAATGGAAAGAACAAAGGCAAGACCGACTGTAACAGGAAAAGCAAAGCCTTCAAATGTTGCAGTCCTAGGTTTTGGATTTCTTTTAATAGGTACTTTGTTTTTATTGCTAACAACTATCACTGCTACAGTTATTGCTTTAGTTGGAGCATTTAGCTATGTTGTGATTTATACAATGTGGTCTAAGCGGAGATTGGTATCAAATACTGTTATCGGGAGTTTTTCAGGAGCAGTGCCTCCACTAATTGGATGGGCCGCAATTGATCCTGGACTTGATGTTATTGCTTGGAGCCTATTTTTAATTATGTTTGTTTGGCAGCCACCGCATTTTTATTCTTTAGCGATTAGAAGAGTAGAAGAGTATCGAGCAGCAGGAATTCCGATGTTACCTGTTGTAAAAGGATTTGAAGTAACAAAGAAACATACGTATATATGGATTGTTGCATTATTTCCACTACCATTTTTGTTATATCAAATTGGTATCCCATTTTTAGTTTTAGCAACGTTACTAAATATTGGCTGGGTTATTACAGGAATTCGAGCAAGTAAAAAGCAAGATGAATATAAATGGGCTACAGCAATGTTCATCTATTCCATTCAATATTTAACAATACTATTTGTATCAATGGTGGTATTTACATTATTCTAAAGAAAAATCGCTTTTTTAGGGGAAAAACGAGTTTCGAGAATAATGACTTGTTTTAATAGAAATAAGGGAATTTGGGGAGTTAGTTAAACAAAGAGGTAAATACTATATGGAGTGGGTAGTTTAATGGAATTTACATTACCGATTTTGCCGACAATAAGTACTACATTTATCGTTTTGAGTGGCATTTTTGTAGCTATTGGCTGGGGGTTAATCAAGAAAAGAAAAAGAAAAGAACATCAGATGGTAATGCTTTTTGCAGCTGTTTTTGCCGTAATCTTTTTTGTTATCTATGCATCAAGAACGGTTTTTATTGGCAATACTTCTTTTGGGGGACCAGATGATATTAAGATTTATTATACAATCTTCTTAATATTTCATATTACACTAGCTACAATCGGGGCGGTGTTAGGAATTATTATGTTGTATACAGGCTATAAAAAACAATATGCGAAACATCGTAAATTAGGTCCAATGACAAGCATTATCTGGTTTATTACCGCTATTACAGGAACAGCCGTCTATTTACTTCTCTATGTTTTCTATCATGGTGGAGAAACAACGTCTGTTATAAAGGCAATATTAGGATTTTAATAAATGCTTCGAGAGAATAGAAGCATTCAGACTGAAGACAAATTCCTTGGAATAAAAGGACTCTGTTTTCAGTTTTTTTATTATTTTGTGGACTAAAAATGGAAAAACTACTTATTCTATTAAAATTATTTAAATTAAGTTATACTATTTAGTAAGAAGTCAACATATATTGATAGAAACAATGCTAGAGAGGGGGGAATCCTCTGAAAATCTTATTAAGAACTGTCGTAATTATTGCAGTATTATCAGCAATTGGATTCTATTTTAATATAACAGATGATAAGGAACAGCCAGACGTACTAGTTGAAAATGGAGATAACCCTACAAAAGTGGAGGATAATCTCAATGAAGCAGCAGAGAATTCGCAAATTCTACCAGTTCCTAAAGAAGGATTAGGGAGCTTGATTGGTAAAAGTGTCAATGAACTAAAAGAGAAATATGGTGAACCAACTAGAATCGATCCGTCAGCCTATGAATACGATTGGTGGATTTATAATAAGAATGTATCTGAGTATTTTCAGGTGGGAATTCTAAATGACAAAGTGGTGACTGTCTATGCAATTGGTAGTGCTGTGAATATTAATCCTTATAAAATCGGACAAGAAGTTGGGGATATATATACGATGACACCAATTGAAACAAATATTAGCTTTAATTATGAAAATTCTTCTTACCGATTCGAATTATCGGAGGATGAAATAAATAACCGTCCATTAATTCAGATAGGTGATTATTATGCACAGCTATACTTTGATAAATTTAATGGAACTTTATCAAGTGTTCGTTACATGGATGCACGAACATTACTTCATTTAAGGCCTTATGAATTAGTTTATCGAGGAGAACTATTAGAAACAGATAATAATGTGGAATATAGTGAAGAAATTCAAGAAGGCAATGAAAAACAAATATTAGATATGACAAATGTGTTAAGAGAAAGATTTAAATTAAATAAAGTAGAATGGGATCAACCTACTGCTGAAGTCGCATTAGGCCATAGTAAAGATATGTTTGAAACCGAGGATTTCTCCCATACATCAGAGAAGTATGGAGATCTAGAGGACCGTTTAAAGGCAGGAGACGTATTTTATCAAGTTGCTGGAGAGAATATTGCAGCAGGCTATGCGGATGCCCCTGCAGTAATCGAAGGCTGGTTAAATAGCAAAGGACATCGAGAGTGTTTATTGAATGAGAAATTTACTCATCTTGGAGTAGGCGTATTTGATAAATACTATACACAGAATTTTATTGAAAAATGGTGAAATAATAGTATGAAAGAAGCTGACAACCACAATCATTTGATTGGTTGTCAGCTTTTTTGGTTTGGTTTTTCTAAAAGATTATTGCTTTTTCAATAGGAAAAATAAATAAAATAGGCCACGGGTTTATAGCAATAAAATTTACAGGATGACACAGAGGATTTGCACGTTTTCTAAAGTGCATCATAAAGTAATATAGGCAGATGTATCAAATTAGAGGTGAAATAATGATGGCTAATAAAGAACTTCATCCTTCTGTAGAAGAATTTAAAGCATTTGTGAAAGCAAATCCCAAAATATTAAAAGAAGCGAGAAGTGGCAAGGTGACATTACAAGAATTATATGAAGATTGGTATTTATTAGGTTCTGATGATGCAAGATGGGACGGATTACGAGAAGGTGCTTCTGAATCTTCTAGCAAAAAGGAAGAAGAGACAGAAGCAAATCGAACTGTCTGGATGTCTAATATTGTTGATACACTAAAAAAGATGGATCAAAATCAAATACAGGGATACTTAGCAAACTTAAATCAAGCTTTAGGAACGATTCAAGGTGTCATTTCACAATTTGCTCCTAATAGTGGTTCTAGTGGATCATCTGCGCCAAAAGAACAAAAACCTTCTGGGCCGTTTTCTTTTAGAAAAGATTAAGTAGGAGGATGGATATGAGACAAAGCATTAAAGAATATATTGCGCAGAATCCAGAATTACAACAATTTATAAGAGAACAGCCGCAATGGTATAGACAATTAAGCAGAAATCCAAATCAGTTGGAAACCTTTGAGATAGCATCTCTTCATTATTATAAGAAAACCATTCCAGATCACGTACAAAAATTTTCAAATGGTGTTCAAATGGCATCCATGATGGTTAGTATGTTTCAAGCAATGAATGCTGAATCATAACTTTTTAAGATAAACATTATTTAGAGTAAAAAAAGCATGAATGGTAATACTAACCGAAATGAAAATTCATTAAAAATTACCAGGAGTGTTTACTTTGAAAAAAATCCGAATGATTTGTATTCCTGCTTTTCTCCTTTTAACCGGATGTGGTGATGATGTTCCAGATCCAGAAGTAAAGACAAATAAAGAAGCTGCAACTTATTCTGCCATACCTACGGCTGCAGATGTACAAGCCTCTTTCTCCCCTACAGCAAAAGAGGAATTTGATGTGCGTCATATTGTTAAAGGAAATAAAGTATTTGTGGAATGTAAAGTGAGAGACTATTCTTTTAGAGAAGATAGCAATGGGAAATTAGGAAAAATCGTTTTGGAGATAAATGGGGAGAAGAAGGAATATTCTTCTGCTGCATTTGTGATTGAAGGATTAAAAACAGGAAAACATACAATGAACTTATCTGTTATGGATGTTGCCAGCAAAACAACAAAGTTTAAAAAGTCATTTCAAGTAATGATTAAAGAGTAGGGAAGAAAAAGGAAGTCACAAGCCTTTTCTTTCTTCTGTCTTTCATGTAGAATAAGAATTGGAGGTGAGCGAATACGTGCTTGCGACAACTGAAATACTTCTTATTCAAGAGGAAGCAGAAGACATTGCAGAAATGATATTAAACTCAGATGTTGCAGAACAATACCGTATTTGTTTGGCCAATTTACAATCAAATAAGGAAACACAGCAAAAAATTCATTCTTTTAACCAAATGAAAGAGCTTTATGAAGAGGTTCAGCGTTTTGGAAAATACCATCCTGAATATAAAAAAGTCATGATGGAAATTAGACAGCTAAAACGCGATATGGATGTAGATGATAATGTGGCAGCATTTAAAGTAGCGGAGAATGGTTTGCAAAAGCTTCTAGATGATGTCAGTGTTATTATCGGACGTTCTGTTTCTACTTTTATTAAAGTACCAACAGGAAATCCATTTTTTGATGAACTTTCTGGTTGCGCCGGTGGTTGTGGAAGTGGTGGAAGCTGTAGTTGTTCTGCATAATATACGAAGAGGCAATGATCAAATCTAGGATCATTGCTTTTTTATTTTGACGTTTCTTATGGCTTACTAGCGTTCGTAAAAGCAGATTCCGACTTTTCTATTTTGGTTGCCTATGCTATTATGATAAATAATGGTATTTTAAAGGGGTTAAATTATGCTAGGGCAACGACAGGGAATCATTGTTTGGCTATTTTCACTAAAGCAAGCAAAAATGTTAAGAAGATATGGAAATGTTCATTTTATTTCCAAAAGATTAAAATATGTTGTGCTCTACACGAATCAAAGTGATGTGGATGGCATAATGGAAAAAATTAATGCTCATTCTTTCGTTAAAAAGGTAGAGCCTTCCTATAAGCCATTTTTAAAAGTGGAATTTGAAAATTCGCGACCAGATAAAGCGAAAGAATATGATTATAAAATGGGGATTTAAGAAAATTGTTCTTTATTGGAATGTTCATTCTAAGGACAATCCCTTATAAGTAGTTGAAGAAAAACAAAAGCAGTATTTTATGTAAAGGAAAGGTGGAATCCGCCATGCCCTTCATTGAATACTGTTTTTTCTATGAAAAAGACAAAAAAAGCCTGCAAGCATATGCCTGCAGGGTCCTTCTACGTTCTTATTATTCATAAGAACAGAAGGTAAAGGGAGAGGAGAAACCGGAGGAAGAACTTATGGGGAAACGTAAGTCTTCTCCGCGGTTGGCAACAACATCCTCGAATAGATGCTGTTACTTACATTATCCCCATACGGTGACCACTTATACATAAAAACAAATTATTTTTTAGAGGTAACAAAATTTATTAGGTTTAATCTATACCATATAAAGAGGATGCAATGGTAATAATATTCCGATTTGATTATCTTTTTACGAATAAAAATTGACAGATAAAAGGAATAAATCGTTAAAATGTTGGCTCTCTAATAGGTTTATGGTAGGATAGGGAAGGTAAAATAACTTTAAGTAAAATAGGGTTGTGGTGATTGAAATGAGAGTTGTCTCCGGTAAGAATAAGGGGATTCCATTAAAGGCTGTTCCTGGTAACTCGACTAGACCAACTACAGATAAAGTGAAAGAGGCTATTTTTAATATGATAGGTCCTTACTTTCAAGGAGGAGAAGGCCTTGATTTATTTGCTGGAAGCGGCGGACTTGGCATTGAAGCTTTAAGTAGAGGGTTAGATCTTGTTATTTTTGTAGATAAAGAAGGAAAAGCAATACATACGATTAAAGAAAATCTTTCTACATGTAAATTGGACAGCCAAGCCGAAATATTTCGCAATGATGCGAATCGTGCTTTAAAAGCATTGCAAAAAAGAGAAAAAAGCTTTGATTATATTTTCCTAGACCCGCCATATAAAAAGCAACAATTAGAAAATATGTTAACATTTATTGATGAAGCAGGTCTGTTAAAGGATGAAGGAGTCATTGTATGTGAGCATGGTTCGGATATTTCTTTACCTGTGGCAGTAAATAGACTTCAACAAGTGAGACATGAAAAATATGGAATAATTGGAGTTTCTATTTATTCCTTACAAAATGGTACGGAGGACTAAAAAGATGGCTAGTGTAGCAGTTTGCCCAGGTAGTTTTGATCCGATTACTTATGGTCATATTGATATAATTAAAAGGGCTGCTAAAGTATTCGATCATGTATACATATGTGTATTAAATAATTCTGCCAAAAAACCTTTTTTTTCGGTGGATGAAAGATTGGAGCTAATAAGAGAGGTAACGAAGGATATTCAGAATATCTCTGTATCATCTTATGAAGGGCTTCTAATTGATTATGCAAAAAGCGTAAATGCAAATGCAATTATTAGAGGATTACGAGCAGTATCAGACTTTGAATATGAAATGCAGATTACGTCGATGAACCGTGTACTATCAGACGATATCGAGACATTTTTTATCATGACAAATAACCAATACTCTTTCCTAAGCTCTAGCATAGTGAAAGAAGTAAGCAAATATGATGGTGACATTTCAGAGCTTGTTCCTAAGATTGTGAATGATGCATTAAGAGCAAAATTTCATTATGATGGAAAATAAGTTTTTCAAAAAGTGGAATTCTTTTTATAGCAAGCAAAAAAAGGACATCTTGCCAAAATAGTGGCAAGATGTCTTATTTATAATTAAGGAAGTTTTTGTTTGAATTTATCTCTAGGCACCCAGTGAACGATGTGAGTCTTGAAGTTTTCCTCCAGATTGTCTTATAATTCTCCTCTTGGTCTTAATCTTTTTACTAAAATAAAACAATAGATTGTTAAGGAAATAATTGTTACAATTGGCCCCCATGTACTTATATTTTCAAATATTTGCTGAAAGAAGACTTCTTCCCTATTTATCCCTGGGATTGCAATTGTTGGTGTATCTTTTGACAAGAATGTCTTGTAAAAGAAGTCCCATGCGATAAAAGTGTAGATGCCAGAAAAGATTGCTTGCATAATTCTCGCTAAGAAAAAAGGCTTAAAGCGAATATCTGTCTGAGCGAGAATACTTGCTACTTGCGCTTGTACACTTAATCCGCTAAATCCAAGGATACAGCTCGTTAAAATGGCTTGGTGCATAAGGGTAGATGTTTCCACATCACTCGTTAATTTACTTCCTAATGTAATTTCAAATATGCCGGCGATAAAGGGTATCGTTAAGTCACCTGAAAAAGTAAACAGCTGGAATAAAGATTCTAATAATTTTGCAAAAAAGGAAGTAATATGTAAGTGAAATAATAAACGATTAATAACGGAAAAGAGAATGATAAAGCCACCAACCATTAATAAAGATTGAATCGAGGAGGTTACCGCATCTCCCATTAGTTTTCCAAGTGGGCGCTTGTCTTTTAGACGAGTATGATGCAGTTCTCGCAGCGCCCTTTTTAAGGAGGCTTTTTCTTTTGGCTCTTTTGTTGTCTTTTCTGTATCTTTTCCGTGAAATCTCATAAATAGTCCAACGGTAAAATTGGCTAAGTAATGTGAGAAAGCAAGCAGGAGACCAAGTTTAGGACTATGAAAAAAAGAGGCAGAAACAGCGCCGATGATAAACATTGGATTAGAAGCGTTAGAGAAAGAAACAAGCCTTTCCGCTTCCGTTCTAGTTAATTGTTTTTCCTCACGCATTCGTGCTGTTAATTTTGCTCCAGTTGGAAAGCCGGATACCATCCCCATGGCCCAAACGAATCCGCCTACTCCTGGAACTTTAAAGAGCGGTCGCATAATGGGCTCTAATAAAACACCAATAAAACGAACGACACCAAAACCTATTAAAATTTCAGATAAGATAAGGAAAGGAAGAAGTGAAGGAAAAACAATCGTCCACCAAGTATTCAGTCCATTTTTTGACGCGTCAACTGCTACCCCAGGAAAAGAAATCAGGGCAAGAGCTAATAGAGACGCGGATAATGCAAGTGCGACTGTCTTAAATTTTGAGCGTAACAAATTATATTGCTCCCCCTTCAAATAATAATAGTAGGTTTTTATTCTCATCTATGTAAGGAAGGCTGGTTTAAAACCTTAACGTGTAGAAGCAATACTTGTACACAATTAGCCTAAAGAATATCCCTCTACCAATCAATATACTCATAACCTGAAAAAAAAGACCATAAGATTAAGGTAGATTGAATTTAGAGAGAATAGGTGAGACGATATGGAACGCCCAAAAATAGGGTTAGCGCTAGGCTCAGGTGGAGCGAGAGGATTTGCACATATTGGGGTAATCAAAGTATTAAGAGAAGAGAATATTCCAATAGATTATATTGCCGGTAGCAGCATAGGAGCAATTGTGGGCTGCTTATATGGAGCAGGATCTGATATACAGCGACTATATACATTATCGAAGTTTTTTAAGCGGAAATACTATTTAGATTTTACTGTCCCCAAAATGGGCTTTATTGCTGGGAATAGAGTAAAGGAATTAATCCATTTATTCACCTACGGAAAAAAATTAGAGGAATTGGATATTCCTGTTGCTGTTGTTGCTGCTGACTTATTAACAGGGGAAAAGGTCGTTTTTAGGAAAGGATCAATTGCTAATGCAGTGCGTGCAAGTATATCTATTCCTGGCATATTTGTTCCAGAGAAAATGGATGGGCGTTTACTTGTTGATGGAGGAGTAATTGACCGTGTCCCTGTTTCGGTTTTAAAAGAGATGGGAGCGGATATCATTATTGCGGTAGATGTAGCAAAGGTAAATGTAAATGCTGAGATTTCAAATATTTATGATGTAATTATGCGTTCATTGGATATTATGCAGATGGAATTAGTGGAATCGCGAGAAGTTGCAAGTGATGTGATGATTAAACCGCCAGTAGAAATGTTTAATAGTAAAGCATTTACTGATTTAGAGAAAATAATCGCAATAGGAGAAACAGAAACAAGAAAGTATATCGATGTAATTAAAAAGGAAATCAAGAAAAGAAGAACAAATGAGAAGAAATAAATAGGAAAAAACCGCGCGCATTGGCAAAAGCACCCGGTTTTTTTTTCGGAAAATACAAATCCCTAATTGAAGCAACAGGAGGTTACTTTATAATGGGATGCTGTAAGTATTCCATATTTAGTAACTGCTCTTGAGCTGTTGCTTGTGCGCCTAGAGCGTAAATTTGGGAGGCGCGAATGTCCAGTGCGATTTTATCTTTATCAAAAGAAGAAAGTTTACTAATAATGTCCAGTGCGAACTGCTTCTTCTTTTCTTTTAAATAGTACCGACCATTTGCAGTTGTACCTAGTAAACGAATATAGGAAGGCTGTGAATGGACAGCCATTTCTTCTTTTTTTGTATTTGTTAAAATATGTACACAGATTCTTTGCAGTCTTGTCCAAGTATATCTCTTTGTTTTTAGTAAGCGGATATACGCTTGAAAAGATGAAGCTTCTTTCACATATTTAAGGAACCGATATTCTAACCCTTCCTCCATTTCGTAAATAGTGGCCAGCTCTTTGGCGGTTGTTTGCAATAGCCGGAATTTTAAGTAACTCCAGTAATTCTCCCAAGTGTGGTAAGATAAATAGGTTTCTTTATACTTTCGAAGTAGATTAAGACTTGCAAGCGGGAGGTAGGGCTCAATTGTTTTTAAGGAACCTTCTTCCTTTAATAGTGCTTGCCTGATACTTGTTGCACTTGCTATCGAGTCAGATGTAAATATTTTATCATGGTAGTCTGCATTCATTCGGGCAACTGTGCAAACCTCCATAGGATAATGATTAGTATGTACGGCTTTGTAGTATTCATAGCCCAATATATTATTAGGCAAACTAAGATTTAGTCCCCTATCGTTTTCCCTACATGTTAATTCTTGCATTGCTAATGATTTGGCTTTTGGATAGCTCGACCCATTTTTTAAAAATTTTTTCACGAGTAAATCTTCTTCGTCCTGTTTTCTTTGTAACTGGATGAAAGTATGAGAGAACTCGTTTATATCCCCAGACTCACTTCCAAAGCATAAATAATCACATTCTAATCCTTGGAGAATATCTACAGCACCTTTAGCAAACACAGCTGCATGCTGTGTAGCAAAAGAGTAGGGAAGCTCGACTATGAGATCAACTCCATTTTCCAGTGCCATTTTCGCACGGCACCATTTTGATACAAGGGCAGGCTCCCCTCGCTGTAAAAATGGACCACTCATTACAGCAACTACGATATCTGCATCTGTTTGTTCCTTTGCCTTTTGGATATGATACAAATGTCCATTATGAAATGGATTATATTCTACAACAATACCAACAGCTTTCATTACACTCTCCCTAATTATTATTCATTTAAAACATTAGCTCCAATGTTTTTACTAGTAAAAGTTTATCCTAAAAATATTGGTTGTAAAAGAGAAACATGAGGGAATAACAACCATTTTATTATTTTTTATGGGAGAAGGGTGTTTATAAACTACTAACATTCATTTGTTTTTTGGGAGAAGAAAAGGGTAGGATTACTAATACAATCTCATTTAGGTACTTTTAGGTGGAAACGAAATTTTGTTAGTTTGAAAAAGGGGTTCCATTTTGGTGCATAAATAAAAAGTAAATATAGAAGAAAAAGAATCTTTCTATTGAACTGTTGGTTGCAATTCTGTTGAATATGGGTAGAATAAAAAAGAAATCGAATAATAAGGGATTAACTCACTTATTGCTTATTATTTACTGTAAAGAAAAAATATTGACAAATAATTATATGAAAGCTATAATTACCTTTGTTGCCTTGGGGTGATATATATGAAATGGACGTTAAGCCAGTTACAAAAATTTCGAAGTAAGGGATTGCCAATTGATGAAACAATAAATATGGATGAGATCAAAGAAACAGATCCAACCATAAGAAGAGTATCTCCTATTCATATAACAGGACGTACAGATATTGATTCAACGAAAGTGACTTTTCATTTAAATATAAAAGGGTCTCTCGTGCTACCTTGCTCTCGTACTTTAGTAGACGTGGATTATCCAATTAATGTTGAAACAACAGAAACCTTCCTATTAAAAGTTTCAGAATATGAAACAGACGAAGAGGAAGTTCATCAAGTAAAAGGGGATGTAATTGACTTAAAGCCAATTATTGCTGAAATACTTTTACTTGAGGTACCGATGCAAGTCTTCTGTGAAGATACTAAAGAAGAAGGTGCTCCTCAATCAGGTAATGATTGGGAAGTTATCCAAGAGCAAGATTTACAGGAAAAGAAAGTAGATCCTCGTCTTGCTGGGCTTGCTAAGTTTTTTGAAAATGAGTAATTAAACTCATACTTAATTATGCAAAAGAAAAACGTGAGATTGGAATTATCTTTTCTCATTACTTTCTTAATACTCTTTAAGGAGGTGGGACGAATGGCTGTACCTTTTAGAAGAACATCTAAAACTGCAAAGAGAAAACGTCGTACACATTTTAAATTACAAGTGCCTGGTATGGTAGAATGCCCTAACTGTGGTGAAATGAAACTTGCTCACCGTGTATGCAGCGCTTGCGGAACATACAAAGGGAAAGAAGTTGTAAGCAACTAATATCTTTTTTGTTTGATTAAAAGCACAAGAACTTAGGTTCTTGTGCTTTTTTCCATATATGGCTACTTTTATAAAAACAGATGCGTTAAAATAGAGAGAGTAGAATAAATAGAAAAAGACAATATACCTGTACAATAATAGGAGTAAATACTACTAAGATAAGGAGAGGACATATGATTGTCGTTAGTTCTTGTTTAGCAGGATTGAAAGTTCGGTATAATGGAACCGATTGTTTAGATGATACGATAGAAAAGCTTTTAACTGATAATAAGGTAAGAACGGTTTGTCCAGAGTTAATGGGTGGATTCTCTACACCAAGAGAACCTGCAGAGATAATTGGTGGGGATGGTTATGATGTTCTCGATGGTAAAGCGGTTGTACAGGATTGTACAGGAAATAATGTTACCCAAATGTATATGGATGGAGCTTATAAAACATTAGAATTTATTAAAAGTTTGAACGCAGAAATGGTAGTCTTAAAAGAAAATAG
Organism: Niallia sp. HCP3S3_B10; assembly: GCF_052064465.1. Taxonomy (NCBI): domain Bacteria; kingdom Bacillati; phylum Bacillota; class Bacilli; order Caryophanales; family Bacillaceae; genus Niallia; species Niallia sp. HCP3S3_B10. Next base: position 218,154 of record NZ_JBQHVO010000002.1, read on the forward strand.
TCCTTCTTGTGGAAGTAGTTTTATTTACACAGGCTGTTTTGATGGAACAAAAAAGGACGGGGTGGGTGTTACCACAGCTATATTAAGAAGAAATGGCATTAAAGTGATTTCAGAGAACGAATTATTTCAGTGATCCGCTATCTTTAAAGTGTGTAGATTTTATAAAGGTTTATCTATTCCTAAAAAGCATTCTGTCAATTTTCTTTTTTCAATGAGGAATAATCAGTCTATCTTTTCTAGTAGATGCATATGTATGAATAAAAAACACTAGGAGGGTTTACTGATGACAACAACAAGACAAGATGCTTGGTCAAAGGATGAAGATATTCTGCTAGCAGAAATCGTTCTTCGTCATATTAGAGAAGGCGGTACACAACTTCAAGCGTTTGAAGAAGTGGGAAAGCTATTATCAAGAACAAGTGCAGCATGTGGGTTTCGGTGGAATTCATATGTACGCAAACAATATAAATCAGGTATTGAGCTTGCCAAGAAACAAAGAAAGCAATTAAAAAAGTCAACTGGAACAGAGGAATATTCTACAGACGAAGTGATCGTCAGCCCTTCCGCTTCTCCCATCCCAGTTCAAAACCAATTTGATGAGATGCTTTTGTATTTAAAAGACTTATATGATAAAGCGAGTAAGTGGGAGCAAGAAAATATAGATTCATCCACCGTAAAAGTGAAAACGAAGGAACTAGAAGAAAAACTGACTATATTGAAGAAAGAAAATGAAGAGTTACAAAGTGAATTAGACTCCATGGAAGGTGCCTATAAGGCATTAGTGGAGCTCATGGAAAAAGCAAGACAAATGGTCGTGTTTAAAGATGAAGATAAATTACCCAAAGTATAATTACTCCATAGTTTTTAAAATTCAAATAAGCAAGAAATAAATTGGTTTTACGCAGGAGGGAGCCTATAGTTTCCGAAAGGTATTCGCTCGACTCCTGCTTTAACTATATTTTGAAATTTTCTGGTTTTAGCAAAAACAGAATTAATCACATCTCACCGTTCTATTCCTCTTCTACAATTTATTATTCTAACCATTTCTCACCTTATTCTATTCTCTATATAAAAAAATCAAAAGTTTTTTTGATAAATTTATTCCTTTTCCTATGCTTTTCGTACTAACAAACTTTTCAGAAAATGTTAAGATAGAACTAACAATAATTGAAACGGTAAAGGAGCTTCGGATGAAAATTGGAATTATAGGAGCTGGTGCAATTGGCTTATTATGTGCATACCAGTTAAAGGAAAAGCATGATGTAACTTTATACGTTCGGTCCCCAAAGCAATATGAGTTGATTAAGAACAAAGGTATTTATTATAAAGTGAATGAGGATAAGCAGTCTCGCACGGTGGAAGTTCGTTATTTTGCAGAGTGGGATGGGGCAGAAGACCTTACAATTGTAACAGTAAAGCAATATCAATTAGCACCAATTTATGAAAAAATGGAGATACTTGGGAGTCGCATAAAAGCAATGTGCTTTCTACAAAACGGAATGAGTCACATAGAGACGATTTTGGAATCTAATATTCCCAATTTAATGATTGGCATAGTAGAGCACGGTGCAATGAAGGAAGATGAGCAAACAGTTGTTCACACGGGGATAGGAGCTATTAAACTAGCTTGTGTCAAAGGAAAGGTGGCAGAGATTTTACTCTCCCTAACAACAGAAAATAATCAAGCTTTTCCATTCATCAATGAACCCGATTATGTGACAATGATGCAAAAAAAATTAGTGGTAAATAGCGTTGTAAATAGTTTAACAAGTATATTGCAGGTCAAAAATGGCCAATTATTGCAAAATGCTTATTATTATCAAGTAATGAGTTTATTTTTAGAAGAAGTGTTGGAAATTTTATCGATAACGAAAGAAAATAGAATACTTTATCGAGATTATTGTATAGAGGTTATTCGTAATACTGCTTTGAATAAATCTTCCATGCTAAAGGATATAGAGGCTGGGAGACCAACAGAAATAGACGCTATTTTAGGATACATAGTAGAAAAAGCGAAAAGGAAAAAAATCTCTTCGCCTATTGCTGCAACTGTTTATTTAATGATTAAAGGAAAAGAACGAGGAAGAGAGGAGTGTTTAAATGCTTAATTTAACTTCACAGCTCATTAGTTTTCTCGTTGTATTTCCAATCTTTACGTTGTTTATTGTATTTGTCATAAGCAAGTCGTTGACAAAAAAACAGCGGTTTTCAGTACATCTAGCACTAGATATTAGCACCTTCTTTTTTATCCTTTCCGTGCATTTTCTTATTCGGTCTATTTGGAATACATCTCTATTATTATATATCGTGATTTTTATTTTGTTGATTGGAATGTTATTTGTTATTATTCATTGGAAATGGAAAGAGGAAATTGAGTATAAAAAAGTGTTTAAAGGAATTTGGCGTGTAACATTTCTATGCTTTTTCACCTTGTATGTTGTGTTAGTCATTTATGGCCTTGTACTTTCTATCCTAAAGGCAATGGGAACGGTTTAAAGTTATAGATAGTGTAGCATTGGAGAATCTCCAAAAACCTCTAAGCAAAGACCTTCTTGAAATGTATAGGGGGCAATTAACTAGTAGATGCTAGAAGCAAGTTGTAATTAGCAAAAATACCAGCTAGAAAAAAGTGCATAAGCAACTTTTTTTCTTTTATTTAAAAGGGATGCTATACTTTTCTATGTAACGAAATAAAAGGGATGAATAGATGTTTTTAGAGATGAAGTATCCTAAGGAAAAACTTGTGGCAGGGCTCCCACTAATGAAAGAGTCTTTATTATAAAGGGAAAATACATAAAAGGGAAAACTCGAATTGGAGAAAGGAAGTACATAGATGGAGATGATAAATCTCTCTTTGCCTGTGGCAAATAAGTTTGTAACAGATTATTTAGAACAAAAAAATAGCACAAAGGAATTTTTTCATTATTCTTATCTTGATAACGGTTGCTATGAGGAAAGATTGAAAGAGTTGGAAACAAGATCTTTTATGAGAAATGATCTTGCTAACTATATTGAAGCGTATATGGAAATTTTTCCTCAAAGCGAAAAAGTGAGGCAATCGATTGATAAATTGAGACAGGAAAATAGTGTCGTTGTAATTGGTGGACAACAGGCAGGTGTCTTAACAGGTCCGTTATATTCCATTCATAAGGTTATCAGCATTATTCTTTTAGCTCAACAGAAAGAAAAAGAATTGGGTATTCCAGTTGTACCTGTTTTCTGGGTAGCGGGAGAGGATCATGATTACTTGGAAATTAATCATATTTATACACCCGGTAAGGAAAAAATGAAAAAGGTTGTATTTCCGCAAAGAGTATTGGATAAAAGAATGGCTTCCGATATAGCACTAGAGAAACAGGTCTGTTTAGACTGGCTGGAAACAGTGGTGGAATCGTATGGGGAAACAGAACATTCTAAGCCGTTAATGCAGCTTTTACAGTCAGCTGTTCACGAATCCAAAACAATTGTTGACTTTTTTAGCTATATGACAATGAGTTTATTTAAAGATTACGGCCTACTTTTGGTTGATTCTGGTGATAAAGAAATTCGTAAGCTAGAGAAAGAAATTTTTCTAAAACAAATCAATGAATTTCAAAAATTGGCGGATGCAGTTTCTGAACAGCAAAAATTAGTCCGGGATAGCGGTTATTCTCTTGTTATTGAAATGGCGGAAAATCCAGCTAACTTGTTTTATTATGATGAGATGGAGCAAGAAAGAGTATTATTGCAATACGATAAAGCAGAAGGACGTTTTATCGGAAAAGATAAAACCGTATCTTTTACATTCGAGGAATTAAGGGAAATGGCAAGTGAATTTCCTCAGAAGCTAAGCAATAATGTCGTTACCAGGCCAATAACACAAGATCTTCTCTTTCCAACACTAGCGTTTATAGGCGGACCAGGAGAGATAGCTTATTGGGCGGAACTTAAAGGAGCGTTTGAGCATTTAGGGATCAAAATGCCACCTATCGTACCTCGTCTAAATATTACTTTATTAGAGAGAAGTGTAGAAGCTGATATCACAGAATTAGAATTATCGATGAAGGATATTCTGATAAATGGAACATCAGAAAAGTGTGAGCAATTTTTACAGTCTGTTTCAAATGAAAAGATAGCTCAATTACTGAATGAGTTAAAAGGTGTTATTGAAACCAAATACGATTTGCTTGAACAGGAAATGACATCCGAGTATAAAGGTTTACTCCCACTTATGGAGAAAAATGAAGACTTTTTAAGGAGTCAAATCGAGTTTCTACAGAATAAAGTGAATGATTCGGTTAAATTAAAGCATGAAGTCATTGTAAATAAGTTTAGCCGCATTGAGCAAAATTTAAAACCAGAAGGTTCTCCTCAAGAGAGAGTCTGGAACATTACTTATTTCTTAAACAAGTATGGTCTTGATTTTCTTGAAGATGTCATGAAATTACCGATGGATTTTGATGGAACCCATAAAGTAATTAAATTATAATGCAGTTTTTCCTTTTATATAAAGGCTGTTTTCTAAAGGATTGTTGTTTTTTCAATAGGAAAAAGAATTAGTTGGAAACAATTAGCAGCCGGAATACACGAAGACTCCTGTGGGATTAGCGAGACAGTCTGAGACCCCGGAGGCGAAGCTGAGGAGGCTTAAGCTTCGCCACACGGAAAGCGAAGTGTATTCCGGCTGCGAGTAATCGCAACAAACTTTACGAAAACAGCCTAAATAAACAAGAGAAAATAGTATGCCAAATAGTAGAAGGATTGGTATACTATTTTTATTATGATGAAAATGAATGAAAAAGGAGTGATAATTAAATGCCAACTTGTCAAAAATGCGGCAAAGATTGGAGCTGGAAACAAACCTTTAAAAAGATGTTTACTTTAAATCCCGCTATAGACTGTCCTCAATGTGGCCAAAAACAGTATTATTCTAAAAAAGCACGGAAGAAAACTGTTGTTGTATCCTTTTTATCTCTCTTTCTTATTTTCCTCCGTTTATTTAATATTTCAGCATACCAAATAATTGGAATTTATCTTGCTTACTTTATCATCGTAATGGTTCTACTTCCTTTTCTAATGGAATTATCTAATGAAGAGGAAGCATTATGGAAGTAAATGATCCTTTTCTATAAAGCCTCCATGGATTAAGAATAATAAAATGTAGATAAATACAAAAAAGCTTGGTTAGAATTTTTTCTAGCCAAGCTTTTTATGTACTCTTAACAGTAGAAATAAGCTTTGTCGGTCTTTTCAAAATTATTAATTTTGTTGCAGGAAATAAACAAAATAGCTAGAATTAAATTTAATAGTGGAGGAAAGTGGGGGATTGTGGTACATTGAGGTTAGAAAGTGGGGGACAAGGGTATGTTTATGGGGGAATATCATCATAATGTCGATGCAAAAGGACGTATTATTGTGCCTGCTAAATTCAGAGATAACTTAGGTGAAACCTTTATCCTAACCCGTGGCCTCGATCGATGCCTTTTTGGTTACCCCCTTAGCGAATGGGAGATTATAGAAGAAAAGCTCAAGCAATTACCATTAACGAAAAAAGATGCTAGAGCATTTACCCGTTTTTTCTTTTCCGGAGCAACAGAATGCGAAATTGACAAACAAGGACGCATAAATATTGCAACGCCCCTGTTTCAATATGCACAGTTAGAGAAGGAATGTGTTATTTTAGGTGTTTCTAATCGTATTGAAATATGGGACAAACAAGAGTGGGGAAATTATTTTTCAGAATCAGAGGATTCTTTTGGAGAAATTGCAGAGAATATGATTGGATTCGATATTTAATTTTTATCATCATGTACATACTAATTATTACTTACAAGAAAATTTATAGACAGGTGTGGATTCATGTTTAATCATACAACAGTTTTACTCAATGAAGCGGTCGATGCCCTTAACATTAAGCCGGATGGAATCTATGTAGATTGTACATTAGGTGGAGCTGGGCATAGCGAGTTAATTCTTTCGAGATTATCAGGGAGTGGAAGATTAATAGCGTTCGATCAAGATGAAGTAGCTATAAAAAATGCAGAAGAGAAATTAGCTCCTTACAAGGACAGGTTAACAATTGTCAAAAGTAATTTTCGCTATTTGGAAGAAGAGATTCATCATTTAGGAATTACCCATGTTGATGGCGTTCTATATGATCTAGGTGTTTCTTCTCCTCAATTGGATACTCCTGAGCGTGGGTTCAGCTATCATCATGATGCGCCACTTGATATGCGCATGGATAATGAAGCAGATGTTACTGCATATGATGTCGTTAATTCATGGTCGTATGAATCGTTAGTTAAAATATTCTTTCGTTATGGCGAGGAGAAATTCTCTAAGCAAATTGCAAGAAAAATTGAGGCAGCAAGAGAAAGTAAGCCAATCGAAACGACAGGAGAGCTGGTTGAATTAATAAAAGAGGCAATTCCAGCACCTGCAAGAAGAAAAGGTGGACATCCTGCAAAAAGAGTATTTCAAGCAATACGGATTGCGGTTAATGATGAACTAGGTGTATTTGAATCATCGTTAGAGCAAGCAATGAAGTTATTAAATCCAGGCGGAAGAATTAGTGTTATCACTTTTCATTCCCTTGAAGACAGAATCTGTAAGTCGACATTTAAAAAAGCGAGCGACCTGCCGCCATTGCCGCCAGGACTTCCAATTATTCCAGATGAATTTAAACCAGAATTGAAATTAATTACGAGAAAGCCAATTACTCCATCAGAGGAAGAATTGGAATTTAATAACAGAGCGAGATCAGCAAAATTACGTGTTGCTGAAAAACAATAATCCATGTATGCAGGAGGTAATTAAATGAGTAATTTAGCTAGAAAAATTCAACAGGATCAGTATCAGCATCAAGAGGAAAAACAGTCGGTTAAAAAGGTCATTAAACAAACAAAATCATTATTATCTCCTGGAGAGAAAGTTTTAGGAATTGCCTTTATAGCGATTATTTGTTTTGGCGGTGTGAAAATTGTCAGCAATCAAAGTGAAATTTATCAAGTGAATAAAGAAATTCAAGTGACACAAAGCTCCATTAATTCTATTGAAAAGTCCAATAAGGAATTAGACACACAAGTAAAGGAATTAAGCAGCTTTGAGCGTTTACGCGAAGTAGCTAGTAAATTAGGACTTGATTTTAGTAAAGATAATGTAAAGGTTGTGCATTAAGCAATGATTCGAAAGCAGCCTAATATTAATTTTGGAGCAGCCATCCTATTTATTTTATTTTGTCTGCTCTTTTTTGTTTTAGTTATTCGCTTTGTTTATATTCAGGCAACAGGAGAAGTATCAGGAGTTGAGCTAGCTGCTCAAGCAGAAAAAAAACATAATACATCTCGTGTGTTAGAAGCATCAAGAGGCAGTATTTTAGACCGTAATGGCGAAGTGATTGCAGAAGATGCTGTTTCCTATAAGCTAGTGGCTGTAACAGACGCCTCATTAAGTAAGAATTTAGACAAAAAGGTTCATGTGGATGATCCAGAAAAGACGGCTAGAGAGCTAGCTAAATATATTGATTTAGAAGAATCAGAGATTTATAGAATTTTAACAAAAGAGGACGCCAAGCAAGTGGAATTTGGGAATGCTGGTAAAGACCTCTCCTATGAAACCAAAAAGAAAATTGAAGATTTGAACCTCCCTGGCATACAAATCGTTGAAGGCAAAAAACGATTTTATCCGAATGGGATTTTTGCTTCCCATGTAATTGGCTATTTAGAAGAATCAGATGGCAAAGAAACCGGTAGGCTTGGCATTGAAGAAAGTCTAAACAATTTGTTAACAGGTACGGATGGCAGCATGGAGTATAGCAAAGATATTTGGGGATATATTTTACCAAACAGTAAGGACAAAATTGAGCCTGCAAAAAATGGGGATGATGTTTATTTGACCCTTGATAAGAAAATTCAATCCTTTTTAGAAGATACAATGAATAAAGTGGATGATCAATATAATCCTGCGAAAATGATTGCAATTGTAGCTAATCCGAAAACAGGAGAAATTTTAGCGATGAGTCAAAGACCATCTTTTGATCCTGAAACAAGGGATGGAATTACAGATTCTTGGCATAATGAAGCAATTGAAACCAATTATGAACCAGGTTCTACAATGAAAATATTTACTTTGGCAGCTGCTGTGGAAGAAGGAGTATTTAAACCTAATGAAGAATACAAGTCAGGTAGATATGAGGGAATTGGCGATCATAATGGTGGTGTTGGTTGGGGCCCTATTTCTTATTTGGAAGGGGTTCAACGATCTTCCAATGTAGCCTTCGCAAAACTTGCTAAAGAAAAAATAGGGTTTGATACGTTTAGGGAATATTTGACGAAATTTGGTTTAGATCAGCCGACAGGTATTGATTTACCAAGAGAAGCGAATAGTTCCATTGTTTTTAACTGGCCAATTGAAAAAATCACGACGGCTTTTGGGCAAGGAACAGCATTAACACCGATTCAACAAATTCAAGCAGCCACTGCTGTTGCTAACGATGGGAAAATGGTGAGGCCGTACGTAATCGAGCAAATCAAAGATCCAAATACAGGCGAGATTATTAAAAAAGGCAAGACAGAAGTGACGGGAACTCCTATTTCTGCTGAAACGGCAAAAGAGGTGCGTGATATTCTTGAAACGGTAATAACTAGTCCTAAGGGAACAGGATACAAAAAATTCGATATTGATGGATATTCTGTTGCTGGTAAAACTGGAACGGCACAAATTCCTAAAAGCGGTGGCGGTTATCTAACTGGCAAGGAAAATTATATTTTTTCCTTTTTAGGAATGGCTCCGAAAGATGATCCAGAATTGATTATGTATGTAGCTGTACAGCAGCCAGAACTTAAAGATACAGAAGTGGGTTCTGAGCCTGTTGCAGAAATTTTTACTTCTGTTATGAAGAGTAGTCTTCAATATATGGATATTGTTCCAACGGAAGAAAAAGTTTCTGATCCGATTGAAATTCCAAATTTAAGTGGAATGACTGCAGAAGAAGCAAAGAAAGTCCTGAAAGATAAAGGCCTAAATGCTATTATTATCGGAGAAGGTAAAACAGTTGAAGGACAGCTTCCTGATAAAGGCGAAACCTATCTAAAAGGGGAAAAGGTAATCTTAAAAACAAATGGTAATGAAACAGTCCCTAATATGAAGGGCTGGTCTTTACGAGATGTTTTAAAAGTAGCAGACCTAAATAAATTAAAGCTGGAAAGCTCAGGAAGCGGGTACGTATCTTCCCAAAGCATAAAGGCAGGTTCAAAGGTAAAAGAAAATGATACGTTAACGGTTAAGTTAAAGGAACCGGAATAAGAGAGGAAGCTTCACTACATTTTTTGGGATGTGGTGGGGCTTTTTTTAGTAGAGTAGGAAAAGGTATAGTATACTAAAAAACAAGAGTTGTTTTTACACTCTAAAGAATAACAGGAGGGATAAAATTTGTACAAGCAGAGACAGAAACCGCCAGAATTAGCTATGTTAAAATCATTGAATAGCCGGATGGAATTATCAGAGGAAAGGAAGCGGAAATATACTAATCAAATAAAAGGCTGGGAAGGAGAGCGAAAATTTGATACAATACTCGGAAAATTCACGGAAGATTATGTTATATTAAATGATTTATTACTGCAATCGAACCAAACAACATTTCAAGTTGATACTATACTGATCGAAGGAGAAGCACTTCATCTCTATGAAATTAAGAACTATGAAGGAGATTTTTACTATGAAAAGGATCGATTCTATAAGCGTTATAATAAAATGGAAATGAAAAATCCTATTACTCAATTAAAACGAACAGAGTCTTCCTTAAGACAACTAATTCATCAGCTTGGCTAGTCCATTCCAATTATACCTCATGTTGTATTTGTAAACCCCGAATTCACCTTACATCAAGCTCCTTTTTATTTGCCTTGTCTTTACCCTACTCCATTAAATCGTTACATTAAATCATTAGAAAAAAATATAACAAAAGTAAATAAACAGCATATTGACTTAGCGGAAAGCTGATTGCTCTCCATATGGACGAATCACCTTACCGAAGACTTCCAAGTTATAATTTTGATGAACTTAAGAAAGGAATCCTTTGTGATAAATGTAACTCATTGACCGTTTCAACAGAACGATCGATCATAAAATGTGATGCATGTGGAAATACAGAAAGCTTGGAGGAAGCGGTTTTACGAAGTGTAGAAGAGTTTAAGCTGCTTTTTCCAGAAAGAAAGATAACGACAAAAGAAATGTATGAATGGTGCCTGATTTCAGGAGAGATGCGAAGAATTAAGAGAATATTAGATAAGCAATATACACTTATTGGAGTGCATCAATGGGCGTATTATGAGTGAAGGATTCTTTATAAAAGGTGTGAAAACCGTTATTCAAAGAAGATGTGAGAAGTGGTGTTCATTAGGGGGATGAAAACCAAAATGGACAGAAGCGCGAGAGGAAGTGGCGTTCATTAGGGGGATGAGTACCAAAATTCCCGAAAGCGCAAGAGAAAGTAGCGTTCATCAAAAAAAGCAAACCCCTAATTAAGTCAAGATATCCTAAAACATCCCCACCCCACTCTACACCCCTATCCCCCAACAAATACTCTACGTTCTATTCCTTTTCGTACAAGCATATATTTTAATCGAGCTAGTATAAAGGGGGTTCCATCTGTATGCGGGTTTCAAACGTAACCGTTCGAAAACGATTATTGATAGCATTAGTTGCTGGGATAATAATTTTTCTTATTATTGATGCAAGATTAGCGTATGTTCAATTTTTTCTGGGGGACGAGCTTACAACGAAAGCGAAAAATTTATGGAGTCGACAAATTGCTTTTGAGCCACAGCGGGGAGAAATTTTGGATCGCAATGGAATAGCGCTTGCGACAAATGTCAGTGCGCCAACGGTTTATATAGTACCACGCCAAATTAAAGATCCAGCGGGCACAGCGGATAAGCTTGCGGCAGTATTGGAAGCGGATAAGGAATCTGTCTATAAGCAGATTATTCAAAAGGAGATGAGTGTTCGTTTAAAAGAAGGAAGGAAAATTACGCATGAAAAAGCGAAAAAAGTTCGAGCGCTTGATATAGATGGTGTCTATATTGGAGAGGATTCCAAGCGATCATACCCGTTCGGAAATTACTTATCCCATGTGTTAGGGTTTGCGGGTATTGATAATCAGGGGCTAATTGGTTTGGAACTAGAATATGATGATGAGTTAAAGGGAAAAAAAGGATCTGTTCAATATTACTCTGATGCAAAAGGACAAAGAATGAATGATATGGCGGATGCTTATGAGGCACCAGTCAATGGAAATGATTTAGTGCTTACAATTGATACAAGGATCCAAACGATTGTAGAAAGGGAATTGGATATTGCTGAGCAAACGTATTCTCCTGAATCGATTATTGCACTTGCGATGAATCCGAAAACCGGAGAGGTATTGGCGATGTCTAGTCGCCCTGGATTTGACCCTGCAGACTTCCAAAACGTAGATTCTACTGTCTATAATCGAAATTTACCTATTTGGAGTTCGTATGAACCAGGATCCACATTCAAGATTATTACACTGGCAGCTGCACTTGAAGAAGGAAAAGTAGATTTAGACAAGGATACTTTTTATGATAAAGGCTACGCAGAAGTTGGTGGAGCGAAGTTGAAATGCTGGAAGCGAGGTGGTCACGGTTCGCAAACATTCTTAGAAGTCGTTCAAAATTCCTGTAACCCTGGCTTTGTGGAATTAGGGGAACGTCTTGGAAAAGATACACTTTTTCAATATATTCGCGATTTTGGATTCGGACAGAAAACGGGCATTGATTTACAAGGAGAGTCAAAAGGAATCTTGTTTAACATGGATAGGGTAGGGCCAGTTGAGCAAGCAACTACAGCGTTTGGGCAAGGGGTTGCTGTAACGCCAATTCAGCAAGTAACAGCGTTATCAGCAGCAATTAATGGCGGAACTTTGTATACTCCATATGTAGCAAAGGAGTTAATTGATCCAGCTACAGGGGACGTCATTATGGAGAAAGAGCCTGTTGCAAAAAGAAAGGTTATTTCAGAGGAAACGTCAAAAGAAGTGAGAAGAGCATTAGAAAACGTTGTTGCAAAAGGTTCTGGAGGTAAAGCTTTTGTGGAAGGATATCGAGTTGGCGGGAAAACAGGAACTGCCCAAAAAGCATCAGGAGGAAAATATTTAGAAAATAACTATATCCTTTCCTTTATCGGCTTTGCACCTGCTGATGACCCAGAATTAGTCGTCTATGTTGCAGTAGATAATCCAAAAGGAACGGTGCAATTTGGTAGTGCTGTTGCAGCGCCAATCGTTGGGGCGATTATGGGAGATAGTTTAAGAGCCCTTGGCGTAGAACCTCGTGAAGACCAGATTGATAAAATATATAAATATCCGGAAAATCCATTAATCGAAGTGCCGGATTTAGTTGGTTATACGAAAAAAGACATTAGTGAATTGTTTATTAATCTTAAAATTGATTCAAGTGGTAGTGGGGATACCGTTATTAAACAATCTCCAGAACCAGGTACAAAAGTAAAGGATGGATCAACCATATTGCTTCAATTTAATTAATTGGATAGAATGCGGCCGGTATCTTTCGTGCCGCTTCTCTTTTTATCAGACAGGAATGAAAGTAGACCCCCTTATGCGCTTTTTCTAAAAGGAAAAGGGGAGAGCAAATTAAATATAAAAATACCCTCCATTAAAAAATTATTCTTCTAATATAAATTCTCCAACAATAAGGTACAACATAGATAATTTTTATTTAATCATGTAAAATAAAATACGCTAAGAAAATTGTATAATCTATATGGTTGCTTCATTATTTAGTATATAATTAATATTTATGAGTGATTTAGAGTACATATAGAGCTAGAGAAAAGAGGAATCAAAAAGCGATGCAATTAAAAAAACTTATTGAGAGTTTACAGCCATACACTCCTTATGTTGGAGAAGATGTGGAAATAAAATCAATAGAGAATGATAATCGCAAAGTAACAGAAGGCAGTCTTTTTATTTGTATAAAAGGATATACAGTCGATGGACATGATTTTGCCCAGAATGCATATGAATCTGGCGCAGTCGCTGTCATTGCTGAAAGAAAACTGTCCTTGCCTATTCCAGTTATCGTAGTAAAAGATACCAAAAGGGCTAGTAGTGTGCTTGCAGATGTGTTTTATCAAAATCCAACACAAAAGCTCAAGCTTATTGGGATAACAGGAACAAATGGAAAGACGACAACGAGCCATTTAATAGATGCTATTTTAAAAGAGGCGCATAAAAAAACAGGAATCATCGGTACCATGTATACAAAAATCGGTGAGGAAATTCAAGAAACAAAAAATACTACTCCAGAAGCCGTGACACTTCAGAAGGTGTTCCATCAAATGGTGGAACAAAAAGTGGATACAGCTGTAATGGAAGTATCTTCACATGCCCTTGTAGAAGGCAGAGTATTTGGCTGTGATTATGATATTGCTGTATTTACAAATCTAAGTCAGGATCATTTAGATTATCATGGTACGATGGAGGAATATAAAAAAGCAAAAGGGCTGTTGTTTACAAGATTAGGAAATGCCTTTCAAGGGGAAAAGCCGAAGTTTGCTATCCTAAATAAAGATGATGCAGCAGCGAACGAGTATGAAACCATTACAGCTGCTCATATACTTACATATGGAATTGATAAAGATGCGGATATTATGGCGAAAAATATAAAAATAACAGCTGCTGGTACATCGTTTGATTTACATACTCCGCTTGGAACGCAAACTGTCCAACTGAAAATGGTTGGCAAATTCAATGTGTATAATTCGTTAGCAAGCATTGGTGCAGCGATTGCAAGCAATATTCCATTAGAAGTAACAATTAAAGCGTTAGAAAAGGTAGAAGGAGTTGCAGGAAGATTTGAAACGGTGAATGCTGGGCAAGACTTTTCAGTGATTGTTGATTATTCCCATACACCTGATAGTTTACAAAATGCCCTGCAGACGGTGAAGGAATTTGCCGAGAATAAAGTTTATGTCATTGTAGGCTGTGGGGGAGACAGAGACAAAACAAAACGCCCTTTAATGGCAAAAATTGCTTGTCAGGAAGCGAGCTATGCTATTCTTACTTCTGATAATCCTAGGAGTGAAGATCCAATTGCCATATTAAAAGATATGGAAGCAGGAGTGGAGGAAGAACAAAATTATACGATAATTCCTGATCGAAAAGAGGCTATTACTTTAACGGTAAATCAAGCACAGCATGGCGATGTTATCTTAATTGCAGGAAAGGGACATGAAACATATCAAATTATTGGTTCTGATGTGTTAGATTTTGATGACCGTTTAGTTGCAAAAGAAGCGATAGGAGAGAGAAAAAATGACACTGTCCTATAATGTAATCCTTCAGGCAATACCGAAAGCAAAAGGGTTTGTAAAGGAAGATTTACTTTTTCAAACCGTGACATTTATAGCAGACACGAAGCAGTCGAAAGGGCTATTTATTCCTTTTTATGAGGAGAATTCTGGTGATTTGAGCATTGCAATAGCGAATGGAGCAATAGGAGCGATTTGGGAAGAAGGGGTGGATCTCCCATCTTATACACCTAATCATTTCCCTATTTTTTATACAAAAGATTTAAAGGAAGGCATATTAAAAATGATTGAAATTTATGAGAAACAATTGCAAACACAAGAAAGTACAACAAAATTTATTTTTTTGAAAGAAAACAGTCTGCATTCCATGATGGAATCATATGATATACCGGTAATTAGAGAGCATGTATTAAAAACGAGCACGCAAATGAAAGGAGGGAACTAAAATGCAGGAGAAAGTAATCTTTTTTACGATTCTTTTAGGCTTTTTAATAACCGTATTGATTTCTCCCTTTTTTATTCCCTTCTTGCGAAGATTGAAATTCGGACAAAGCATTAGGGAAGAAGGACCGAAATCCCATCAGAAAAAAACGGGAACACCAACAATGGGTGGGTTAATGATTATCTTTTCTATTGTTGTAACAACTTTAGTAATGATTAATAAATTCTCAGAGCCAACAATTAAGACATATTTATTATTATTAGTTTTAGTTGGTTTTGGTTTATTAGGGTTTTTAGATGACTTTATAAAAGTAGTGATGAAGCGTAACTTAGGATTGACATCTCGACAAAAGCTGCTAGGTCAGATTATCATTTCCCTTATTTTTTACTTTGTATTACGTGAAAATGAATTCTCGACCGCTATTTCGATTCCATTTGTTGATAAACCATTGGAATTAGGCTGGTTTTATGCATTGTTTATTATTTTCTGGTTAGTTGGATTTTCAAATGCTGTTAATTTAACAGATGGCTTGGACGGTTTAGTTTCCGGTACATCTGCTGTTGCTTTTGGTGCATTTGCTGTTCTTGCTTGGAGCCAATCTCAGTTTGAAATTAGTATTTTTTCTGTAGCGATTGTTGGAGCAGTATTAGGATTCTTAGTTTTTAATGCCCATCCAGCTAAAGTATTTATGGGAGATACAGGTTCTCTTGCACTAGGTGGCGCGATTGCTGCCATTGCAATTTTGACAAAACTAGAGATTCTACTGATACTAATTGGTGGAGTATTTGTTATCGAAACGCTTTCCGTTATTCTTCAAGTTATTTCCTTTAAATCAACAGGAAGAAGAATTTTCCGAATGAGTCCACTGCATCATCATTATGAATTGGTTGGATGGTCAGAATGGAGAGTAGTTGTCACATTTTGGACGGTTGGATTATTATTTGCCGCTTTAGGAATTTATATTGAGGTGTGGTTATAATGAAACAGATTAACGATTATCATCATAAAAAAATACTTGTATTAGGTCTTGCCAAAAGTGGAGTAAGCGCAGCTCAATTACTACATAATTTAGGTGCCTTCGTAACAGTAAATGATAGTAAACCTTTAGATGAGAATCCGGAGGCGCAAGGATTATTGGAGCAAGGGATAACAGTAATATGCGGTAGCCACCCCATTGAATTATTAGAAGAAGGATTCCAGCTTATTGTAAAAAATCCAGGGATTCCTTATTTTAATCCAATGATTAAAGGGGCAATAGAACGCGATATTCCCGTTATTACAGAGGTAGAGCTTGCATACAGAGTTTCTGAAGCTCCGTTTTTTGCCATCACTGGATCAAATGGGAAAACGACAACAACGACATTATTATTTGATATGTTAGAAGCAGATAAGAAAAAGCCACTCATTGCCGGAAATATTGGTACAGTTGCTTCGAATGTGGCTCAAGTTGCAGAGGAAGATAATAAAATTGTTATCGAATTATCATCTTTTCAATTAATGGGTATTGAGAAATTCAAGCCACATATTGCAATCATTACGAATATTTATGAGGCGCATTTGGATTATCATGGAACAAAAGACGAATATGCAAAGGCAAAAGGGAATATCACGAAGAATCAGGATGCAAATGACTATTTAATTGCAAATGTGGAGCAAGAGGTAGTAATGAATATCGCGAAAAACAGTAATGCGACAATTATTCCTTTTTCTGCAAAACGGGAATTAGAGTTTGGTGCATATGTGAAAGATAATGTCATCTATTTTAATGAGGAAAAAATAATGAAACTTTCTGATATTACATACTTAAGTGCCTTAAATTTAGAAAATATCCTTTCGTCCGTTGCTGCGGCTAAGCTTTCTGGAGTGTCAAATGAAAGTATTTTTGAAGTACTAAGTACATTTAAAGGGGTTAAACATCGTCTACAATTTATTAAAGAATTACATGGGCGAAAATTTTATAATGACTCGAAAGCAACCAATATTTTAGCAACACAAAATGCCCTTGCAGCCTTTAATGAGCCAGTTATTTTACTGGCAGGTGGCTTGGATCGAGGAAATGAATTTGATGAACTAATTCCATCGCTTAAAAATGTGAAGGCCATGATTACTTTTGGACAAACTGCTGAAAAAGTGGAGAAGGCAGGTAGACTTGCAGGAATAAAAACAATTAAACGCGTCGATAATGTGGACAAAGCAGTACCTGTTGCTTATGACTTATCAGAAAGTGGAGATGTAATTCTCCTTTCCCCAGCATGTGCAAGCTGGGATCAATACAAAACTTTTGAGGTCAGAGGAGACATTTTTATTAATGCGGTGCATATGCTTAAATAAGGGCTTGTCTGTAAGTAGGCGTTGAAAGAAAAAATTTGATTTGTATGAACAAACACATCAATGATCTAACAGGATAAAACGTTCTTACCTGAAGTAAGCTCTGTAAATGATAACAAGGGTAGTAGAGAAAAGGAGAAAGTTTATTTTATGCCATGCGGGAATGAAATGACTTTTGAACTTTTTGCTACTTCTCAACCGTTAATTTACAGAGCTTTCTTT
The DNA here is from genome assembly GCF_052064465.1 of Niallia sp. HCP3S3_B10. NCBI lineage: Bacteria > Bacillati > Bacillota > Bacilli > Caryophanales > Bacillaceae > Niallia > Niallia sp. HCP3S3_B10. Next base: position 235,474 of record NZ_JBQHVO010000002.1, read on the forward strand.
TTTTGAATCGATTTCGAGAACACATGAAATTTGGATACCACGCGCTTTTCTTTTCTTCAAGCCCAAATCTTGCAATTCGAGGTGTTAATGGTGCCATCAAAAAAAACGACTCCAGATATAATTCTAATGATTCTCACATTTACGTTACTGGCAATAGGGTTAATCATGGTGTATAGTGCTAGCGCGGTAATGGCCGAACGAAATTTAGGTGATTCTTTCTTCTTTGCCAAAAGACAGATGCTTTTTGCGGGCGTCGGAATTGCAGCAATGCTATTTATAATGAATCTTGATTACTGGATATGGCGTTCTTGGGCTAAACAGATTATTATTGTTTGTTTTGTATTGCTTATAGTCGTTTTAATTCCTGGCGTTGGTTTAGTTCGGAATGGTTCACAAAGCTGGATTGGAGTCGGTGCATTTTCTATTCAGCCCTCTGAATTTATGAAAATAGCAATGATTATTTTCCTGGGGAAGTTTCTGTCAGAAAATCAAAAGCATATTACTTCATTTAAAAAAGGCTTGCTCCCTTCATTAGGGCTAGTATTCCTGGCGTTTGGAATGATAATGCTTCAGCCAGATTTAGGTACTGGTACGGTTATGGTTGGTACAAGTATTGTCATGATTTTTATTGCTGGTGCTAGAATTCGTCACTTTGTGATATTAGGTCTTATTGGTGTTGCAGGGTTTGTAGGATTGGTTGCGAGTGCTCCTTACCGGATTAAAAGGATTACTTCCTTCCTTGATCCTTGGTCTGATCCATTAGGAAGCGGGTTTCAAATCATTCAGTCCTTGTATGCAATTGGTCCAGGTGGATTATTTGGTTTAGGTCTTGGGGAGAGTCGGCAAAAGTTTTTCTACCTGCCGGAGCCACAAACAGACTTCATTTTTGCGATTCTATCAGAAGAATTAGGATTTATTGGTGGCTCGCTGATTTTATTATTATTCGCCCTCTTGCTTTGGAGAGGAATAAGAATCGCTCTAGGCGCACAAGATTTGTTTGGTAGTTTTGTCGCGGTTGGAATTATTTCTATGGTTGCGATTCAAGTTATGATTAACATCGGAGTTGTAACAGGACTAATGCCTGTAACAGGGATTACCCTTCCATTTCTAAGCTATGGAGGATCTTCTTTAACCCTCATGTTAATCGCGATTGGTATTCTTTTAAATGTCAGCAGATTTTCAAGGTATTAAACGTTATTTAAAATTTTGAAACCTAGTGTATGGTGCTTATTCCCATCACTAGGTTCTTTTTATTGCCTTTTTAAAAAGGAAGAACTCGCAGGTAATTCCATTCTCTTCCCTTGGGGCACACATAAGCCATAAGGGATTAATATAAATACTTACCATAGCTAATAAATAGCTTGTTTACCTGAAAAACATCATAAGAAAGCTGAGAATATCAAAAATTTATTTTTTTCGCACATATGATAAACTTTTTGCAATCATGACAAAAATGGTGCGGAAAAGGGGAATGTGTTACATTTCATTATCAATTTCAAGATATTCATAAAGGGTGTTTAAAATATAGTACAATAAGGTATCTATTAGTTGGGGGTTGACCGGAAAGTAAAAAAATTCTTAGAAAATAGCAGAAGATTATTTCTGTTTTTCATTAATTGAAGCTATAATGTAAAAAGAAAAGAAAAATAACATATTTTTCAAAGTAGAGAAGAGAAGTATTTTGAGGTGGAAAGAATGAAGATAGTTGTAAGTGGTGGAGGAACAGGGGGACATATATACCCTGCATTAGCATTGATTCGCGAAATAAAAAAAGAAGTGAAAGATGCTGAGTTTCTTTATGTTGGAACAGAGCAAGGACTAGAAAATAAATTAGTCAGAAGGGAAAATATTCCCTTTAAAACAATACATATTACAGGCTTTAAACGGAAACTGTCTCCAGAAAATTTAAAAACAGTTTGGAGATTTATTGCTGGTGTACAAAAAAGTAAGGCGATATTAAAAGAGTTTAAGGCAGATGTGGTAATAGGAACAGGCGGATATGTTTGTGGTCCGGTTGTTTATGCAGCTGCTAAGCTTGGGATACCAACCATCATTCATGAACAAAATAGTGTTCCAGGATTAACGAATAAATTTTTAAGCAAATATGTTGATAAAGTAGCTACTTGCTTTGAAGAAGCGGCTTCTTATTTTCCAGAAGAAAAAGTTGTGATGACAGGGAATCCTAGAGCTTCAGAAGTGTTAAATCAGGATGGCATTAAAGGAAGATTATCGGTTGGCTTACAATTGAAAACCCCAGCTGTTCTTATTGTTGGTGGAAGCAGAGGTGCTAGACCGATAAACGATGCTGTTATTACAGCGTTACCCCAATTAGGGGATAAACCATATCAAGTACTTTATGTAACCGGAGAAGTGCATTATGAAGCGGTAAAAAAAGAAGTAGAGTTAGTAGGAAATCCTAAAAATGTAATTATCAAGCCATTTGTTCATAATATGCCAGAAGTATTAACAAGCATTGACCTGACTGTTGCGAGAGCAGGCGCAACAACGCTAAGCGAGCTAACCTCGCTCGGCATTCCAAGTATTCTTGTGCCGAGTCCCTATGTGACGAACAATCATCAGGAAAAAAATGCGACTGCACTAACAAGCAATGGAGCAGCAAAAATACTTCTAGAAAAGGATATGAATGGACAAAAATTAGTGGAAGAAATGGATGCCATTATGCTGAATCCTAATGTGTTAAAAGGTATGAAGGAGGCATCCAAAAAACTAGGGATTCCTGATGCGGCAATGAGGTTATATAATGTAATGAAGGAAGTTATCGATAACAAGAAAAAGTAGGAAATTGCAAATCGGAAATTTGATTAGAAAGCAAATTTTCGGTTTGCGAATAAAAAGGTGGACAACCTTTGAATGGTTTTTTACTATTTCCTTATTTAAAAATACCGGGGTGATTTTTTGGAAAATGGGAAGGTTGTTTCTTTAGAAGATCGAATTCCAAAATTAAAAGAACAGAGACGAAAAAAGGCGAATCGTCGACTTATTTTCCTTCTCCTTCTATTCTTCCTTATCATCGTTTGCGTTATCTATTTCCAATCACCTTTAAGTCATGTAAAAAAAATCGAAATTACTGGGAATCATTTATATACTTATGAAGACTTAGAGAAAATGAGTGGAATTACAACCGAAACAAATATTTGGACAATCAAAAAAGATCAGTTAGCATCAAAACTGAAAGATGCTGGTGGAATGAAGTCTGCAAAAGTTTCCATCTCTATTCCAAATACTGTTCAAATTGACGTAAAAGAATATAGGAAGATTGCTTACTTTGAAGTGGAGAATGAATTTATTCCGCTTCTAGAAAATGGTGATATGCTACATGATAGAGCGATGACAAACAGTCCCTACGATGCTCCTATTATCAAAGATATAAAGAGCGAAAATGACACTGTCATAACGAAAATAGGGGAGGAATTAAGTAAACTTCCAGCAAGTGTGTATAATGCGATTTCTGAAATAAGGTATACTCCTAAAGATACCGATAAGTGGCATGTTACCGTTTATATGAATGACGGAAATCAAGTATTAGCTTCTTTATCTTCTTTTTCGGATAAAATGGAGCATTATCCATCCATTATTGCACAGCTAAATACAGACAAAAAGGGAGTAATTGATTTAGAAGTAGGTTCTTATTTCAAAGCTTTCGATTCGGAAGGGGAAAAGAAGAGTGAAGACTAATAAAAGAAGAAGAAATGTTATCTTCTCCTTGGTTTTTCTCGTACTTGGATTTATGATTTCCTTTTCGTATCAAAATACAAAAAAGGACGAAAAGCAAGAAATTAGTGAGAGCCAATTTGAAAGAGATTTGGAATTGCGGAACGAATTAATAGAGCAGGAAGAAAAAAATAACGATCTTTATAAGGAATTAAAGGAATCCCAAAAGAAACTTGTTCAATTAGAGAAGAATCTTTCGAATGAAGCAGAAACCTATTCTAACTTAGCAGAAGATGCCCAAAAGTATCGTATCTATTTAGGAAAAGTTGCTGTAAAAGGAGAAGGGGTGCAAATTACCTTAGAAGATGGAGAATATAATCCAAAGGAAGATAGTGTGAATAATTACTTGGTCCATGAACATCATGTGTTTAAAGTGATTAATGAGCTATATGTTTCAGGTGCACAAGCAATTAGTATCAACGGGCAAAGACTATCCCATAATTCATATATTCTCTGTAATGGACCGGTAATTGAAGTGGATGGTTACCAACACCCTGCTCCATTTGTTATTACGGCAATCGGTGATAGCGATGTATTAGAAGGTGCAATCAATATTAATGGTGGTGTAAAAGATTTGTTAGTAAATGATAATGTTAGATTTAGCCTGGAAAAAAAACGGTCGATTCAAATGGAACCTTTGAAAGTAAATTAACAGTAAGTATGATGAGTAGAAAGTATGATGCGCTTTGAATAAGAATTTTATAACAATGACTGGAATAACGCTTATTGTCGGATTTATGATTGCAGTACAATTTCAGACAATAAAAGAACCGGTAGTACGGGATACAAGAGATACATGGGAACTAAGAGAAGATTTAATAAATGAAAAAAAATTAGAATTGCAGCTTATTAATGAAATTCGATCGATAAACGCAAAATTAGATGAGTATGAAAATGAAACCTCTGAAAGTAAAGCAGAGGTATTAAAAGATACGCTAAAAGAATTAAAGCAGGAAGCTGGTTTAACAGAAGTAACTGGAAATGGAATCATCTTAAAAATTGCATCTGTTAATACAGAAATTCTATTAGGGGAAGAACCTGGAGAAGTGACATCTGAATTATTACAGCGATTGGTAAATGAGTTGAATTTATATGGGGCAGAGGAGATAGCGATCAATGATAATCGCTATGTGAATACAACTGTTATCCGTGAAATAAATAATGTGTTGAAAATGGATGGAAATCCCCTTAATCAGCTGCCGATTGAAATAAAGGTAATAGCGAAAGATGCTAGTACTGCAGAAAAATTGTTTAACTACATGAAGGTTTCTAAATCAGCAGATGAATTTTTTGTTTCCAATCTTTTATTAAATGTAGAAAAACCAGAGAAGGCAATCACGATTCCAGCATACAGTAAGGCTGTTACTATCCATAATATGGAGCCTGCAAATACAAATGAAGGAGGCGATTCATAATGTGGCTTCCTATATTTGGGTTGATTGTTGGGCTTGTCTTTGGACTATTAACCGATATAAAAGTACCAGAAGAATATGCGAATTATTTATCGATTGCAGTTCTAGCAGCATTGGACACCTTATTCGGTGGGATTCGAGCACATCTGCAAAATATTTTTGATGAAAAGGTGTTTGTAACAGGCTTCTTTTTTAATATTGTCCTTGCAGCAAGTTTAGCTTTTCTAGGTGTTCATCTTGGTGTAGACTTATACTTAGCGGCGATTTTTGCATTTGGTGTGAGACTATTTCAAAACATTGCTGTAATTAGAAGTATTATTTTAAAGAAATCAAATACTAATTCTCCCGAAAAAATTGAAAAAAGTTGACAGAGAAAAAAGGGAATATATTAGTTTTGGCGAATAATTTAAATATTAATAGAAATGTCAAAGTGAATGATGAAATTCCTTTAATGAATAAGTAATTAGTCCTATTTATAGTAAAAAAGTCTAAAATTTTATTGACACTAAGTGAAAACTTAGTGAAAATATGGTGTTGCCTGGTATACAATAGAATAGTTATAGATGAAATTTATCTTATATCTTATGTATATCAAAAAACGATGAAAATAGAAGACGTTACTTCTTAATAAAAATGTTGAAATTTTATTTTTCTACTGTATGACATAATTTGTTGTTCACTTTATTTAAAATGCAAAAGGAGGTGCCCGAGAATGAACAGCAATGAACTTTATGTAAGTCTAGACATCGGTACATCCAGCATAAAAGTTATCATTGGCGAGATGATTAACGAATCTTTAAATATTATTGGTGTAGGCATCGTTCCATCAGAAGGTTTAAAAAAAGGTTCAATTGTGGATATAGATGAAACCGTTCATTCTATTCGACAGGCAATAGAGCAAGCCGAAAGAATGGTTGGGATGGAAATAAAACAAGTAATTGTTGGCGTTTCGGGAAATCATGTAAATCTGCAAACTTCACGTGGGGTAGTTGCAGTTTCTAGTGAAAATCGCGAAATTACAATTGAGGATGTAATTAGGGTAAAGGATGCAGCACAAGTAGTCTCTATTCCCCCAGAAAAAGAAATTATTGATATTATTCCTAAGCAATTTATTGTTGATGGATTAGACGAAATTACCGATCCAAGAGGAATGATAGGTGTACGACTGGAAATGGAAGGTACCATAATAACAGGAAGTAAAACCATACTACATAACACCTTAAGATGTGTGGAAAGAGCTGGACTTGAAATTCAGGATATTTCCTTGCAGCCACTTGCTTCAGGCTCCTTCGCACTTTCAAAAGATGAAAAAAACTTAGGGGTTGCTTTAATAGATATTGGCGGTGGTTCCACCACAATTGCTGTATTTGAAAATGGTTTTCTTAAAGCAACTAGTGTAATTCCTATAGGAGGAGACCACATCACAAAAGATTTATCGATTGGTCTTCGTACTACGACAGAAGATGCAGAAAAAATCAAGATAAAGTATGGATATGCCTTTTATGATCATGCTTCTGAAGAGGAGGTATTTAGTGTTCCTATTATAGGAAGCGATCAGCATCAACAATTTAATCAATTAGAGATTTCTGATATCATAGAAGCTAGATTAGAAGAAATCTTTGAACTGGTTGGTCACGAACTAGTGAGATACGGGGTATACGATCTTCCAGGAGGATTCGTATTAACTGGTGGCGTTGCTAGTACAAAAGGAATTTTAGAATTGGCACAAGGTGTTTTCCAAAGCCGTGTTAGAATTGCTATTCCTGATTATATTGGAGTAAGAGAGCCACAATATACAACTGCTGTTGGGTTAATTAAATTCTCCTATAAAAATAGTAAACTTCAAGGTGGAAATATCCATAATCCTGTCACCGTTCCTGCTGAAAATAGGGAAAAAGTTCAAAAACAAGCAACCCAAAAACCAGCATATGAGAAAAAACAAGTTGAGAAGGAACCTTCAAAGTTTAAGAAATTTATGGGTTATTTCTTCGATTAATGAATGGCTTTAATAGGATGGACATGTATTAATAAAAAGAACTTCGAGAAGGCTGAGAGTCGTTTAGGGTCAGTCTAGGTATATTTTTAAATGGTATGTTACTCCATATCACCAAGACTTGAGATGCGGACAGTTCGATACTGCTGAATATCGACGAATTAGGAGGATTTGTCATGTTGGAATTTGATACAAATATAGATTCACTAGCTGTAATAAAGGTAATAGGAGTAGGTGGCGGCGGTAATAACGCTGTTAACCGAATGATTGAACATGGTGTTCAAGGGGTAGAGTTTATTGCTGTGAATACAGATGCACAAGCATTAAATTTATCGAAAGCAGAAATAAAAATGCAAATTGGCGGCAAGTTGACGAGAGGCCTTGGTGCAGGTGCCAATCCTGAAGTAGGAAAGAAGGCTGCTGAGGAAAGCAAAGAACAAATTGAAGAGGCTTTAAAGGGAGCAGATATGGTCTTTGTAACGGCTGGAATGGGTGGAGGAACTGGTACAGGTGCTGCACCAGTTATCGCTCAAATCGCCCATGACTTAGGTGCTTTAACAGTCGGAGTGGTAACAAGACCATTCACTTTTGAAGGAAGAAAAAGATCTACCCACGCTGCAAGTGGTATTACGTCACTAAAAGACGCAGTGGATACGTTAATTGTAATTCCAAATGACCGCTTACTTGAAATTGTAGATAAATCAACTCCAATGCTTGAAGCGTTTAGAGAAGCAGATAATGTATTGCGTCAAGGTGTACAAGGTATCTCTGACTTAATTGCAACACCAGGTCTAATTAACTTAGACTTCGCTGATGTAAAAACTATTATGGTAAACAAAGGTTCAGCTCTTATGGGTATAGGGGTTGCTTCTGGAGAAAATCGTGCAGCTGAAGCAGCGAAAAAAGCAATTTCTTCTCCACTTCTTGAGACTTCTATTGACGGAGCACAAGGGGTATTAATGAATATCACTGGCGGATCGAATTTAAGCTTGTATGAAGTACAAGAAGCAGCAGATATTGTTGCATCAGCTTCAGATCAAGATGTAAATATGATTTTTGGTTCTGTTATCAATGATAATTTAAAAGATGAAATAGTTGTTACTGTAATTGCTACAGGCTTCAACCAAGACTTATCTCAACCACAGCAAGGCAGACCTGGATTTGGAGGGTTAAAGCCAAATGCCAATAATGCAAGCCAAAACAGCAATCAAGCTAATACTAGAGAACCTAAAAGAGAAGAGCCAAATGTTCAAAAAGAACAACCGAGAAGTACAAACGTACAACAAACAGAGGATACTTTAGATATCCCAACCTTCTTAAGAAATAGAAACCGCAGAAGATAATTACTTCTGTAGCAAAAACCTTTCTGTTATTTTTACAATAATGGAGAGGTTTTTTATTTTGCAGTCTAGATTTTTTAAGCTAGCTATAAAAATCCCCTTTTTAATTGCATTCATCCATTATCCTTTTTCTCATTTTCCATTTAATATTGCTTAGAATTATTAAAAAAACTGATAATATTTCGCTAGAACTAAAAAATATTCAGTTAGGAGATATAGTGACAAAAACCGTTAGAAATAGAGGAAATTTCTGATTTTTTGATTACAGAAAGTGACAGAATTTCAAGAACAAGTACGTTATACTTTTTCGTAACAGATTAATAGAGAGAAGATTTACTTCTTTTGTGGCTTTGGCGATGATCCCTTTTTCATTTGCAAGAACTGTGAGGATCTTGATTGCTTTCTAGTTATAATGCAGATGAATAAGGATAAGGTCAGTCATTTACAAAGCTTCGATGAAGGAGAGGAGGAGTTACATGTTTGGCCATTTATCTAGATGTAATATGGCTATTAAATTTTCTATTTGACAGTTTATTACTATATTTAACTGGAATTCTTTTAAAGAAAAAAATCATTCATTGGAGAATTTTGCTTGGAGGATTTATTGGTTCCCTAATTATTTTGTTATCCATCACATCGCTTAGTCCCTATACAAGTCATCCTGTATCGAAGCTACTATTTTCGATTATCATGGTAGCAACTGCTTTTGGATATAAGCGATTTCGCACCTATCTTCAAGCGTTGATGATTTTTTACTTAGCTACCTTTTTAATTGGAGGAACATTGATAGGCGCCCATTATTTTATACAGTTTGATTTTCAACTGTCTTCTTCTGTACTTCTTGCAAGTGTAAAAGGATTTGGTGATCCTATTAGTTGGCTATTTGTCCTTCTTGGCTTTCCTGTTGCCTGGTACTTTTCACGCAGAAATGTGGAAGGGATTGAAGTTACAAAGATTCAATATGAGCAAATAATTGATGTGATTTTTCAAATTGGTGGAAAAGAGTTTTCGGTAAAGGGATTGGTGGATAGCGGAAATCAAGTATATGATCCAATCTCTCGTCTTCCGGTTATGTTTGTTTCCTTGAAGAATATCGGAAATGATATGCCGGCAGAATTAATTCGTTTATCAGAACAGCCAGAACAGGTTATTTATGGAAGTGAGCCAATTGCTCCAGAGTGGGAAAGTAAGATGCGCATTATTCCATATAAAGTAGTCGGCAAGGATCACCAACTAATTATAGCAGTGAAACCAGATGTTTTGCTGTTGAAAAAAGAGCAGGAAGTAACTATTGTTGAAAAAGGATTGATTTCGTTTACAAACCAAGTTCTCTCTGCTGAGGATGCATTTGATTGTATTGTTCATCCGAAAATGCTATTAGGGAAAAAATCAGTGGAGGAAAAGGTTAGTTAATATACTATACTCACGAAAAACATCGTTTAGAAGGAGGAAATGCACATGAAGAAATGGAAGCTTCGCTTATCTTATTATTGGTACAAATTTTTAATTAAAATTGGATTGAAAACAGACGAAGTATTTTATATTGGTGGAAGTGAAGCACTGCCTCCTCCGTTAACGAAAGAAGAAGAAGAAATGCTTTTGGAAAAACTTCCAAAAGGGGATCAAGCAGCTCGCTCGATGCTTATTGAGAGAAATTTGCGTCTTGTTGTTTATATTGCGAGGAAGTTCGAAAACACGGGTATTAATATTGAAGACCTAATTAGTATTGGCACCATTGGATTAATTAAGGCGGTTAATACATTTAATCCAGAGAAAAAAATTAAACTTGCCACATATGCCTCCAGATGTATTGAAAACGAAATATTAATGTATTTGCGGAGAAATAATAAAATTCGCTCAGAAGTTTCATTTGATGAGCCGTTGAATATTGATTGGGATGGAAATGAACTACTTCTATCAGATGTGATGGGAACAGAAGATGATATTATTACGAAGGATTTAGATGCAAGTGTGGATAAAAAGCTCTTGGTAAAAGCATTACATCAACTTTCTAAAAGAGAAAAACAAATCATGGAATTACGGTTTGGTTTAGGAACAGGAGAAGAAAAAACCCAAAAAGATGTAGCAGACATGCTAGGCATTTCTCAATCGTATATTTCCAGATTAGAAAAGAGAATTATTAAGAGACTTCAAAAAGAATTTAATAAAATGGTTTAAAAAATTTTGTTTAGAAATCCTTGTCCCACATAATTCCAACTGAAATTAGCGTAAATTGGAAATTTAACAAAAATTCTTCTCATGCATATTTTTCCTTCTCGGGGAGATACTGTTTTTTGTACAGCAGCTCCTGTGAGGAGGGAAATAGATTGACTCGAAATAAAGTAGAAATTTGCGGTGTTGATACATCAAAGCTTCCAGTGTTAAAAAACGAAGAAATGAGATTGCTCTTCAAGAAAATGCATGAGGGAGATATATCCGCAAGAGAAAGTCTCGTAAATGGAAATCTCCGCCTCGTATTAAGTGTGATTCAACGATTTAATAATCGAGGAGAATTCGTGGATGACTTATTTCAAGTGGGTTGTATTGGTCTAATGAAATCTATCGATAATTTTGATTTAAGTCAAAACGTAAAGTTTTCCACCTATGCTGTCCCGATGATTATTGGTGAAATTCGCAGGTATCTCCGCGATAATAATCCAATTAGGGTTTCCAGATCTCTGAGAGACATTGCTTATAAGGCACTACAGGTCAGAGAAAGGTTGATGAATAAAACATCAAAAGAACCGACAGCTGAGGAAATTGCCAAAGAGTTAGACATTCCCCATGAGGATATTGTTTTTGCGTTAGATGCTATTCAAGATCCAGTGTCTCTTTTTGAACCAATATATAATGATGGTGGAGATCCGATTTATGTAATGGACCAATTAAGTGACGAAAAAAATAAAGACATACAATGGGTGGAAGAATTGGCATTAAAAGAAGGAATGCGCCGATTAAATGATCGAGAAAAAATGATTTTGCGAAAGCGATTTTTCCAAGGCAAAACACAAATGGAAGTTGCAGATGAAATCGGCATCTCACAAGCACAAGTCTCAAGATTGGAAAAGGCTGCTATTAAACAAATGAATAAAAATATTCAAAGCTAAAATAGGAATAGCGGGTTAGACTTCTTAAAGTATGATACTTTAATGATTGTCTAACCTTTTCTATTGGAAAAATGCTTTTTTTTAATAAAATACATAAATAATTATAGAAATGGATCATGCGAGTTTTGAGTGCTAGTTTAACTAATAGTGACTTTGCTATCCATTAGGTAACGAAATAAGACGCCACCAATTAGCATAGTTAATTTAGAAGATTCTCGGATTAGAAAAAATAACCCCCATTTTATAAAATGCAATCTTATTTCCAAAGAAAATCATGTTTTTCTGTGACCAATTATAGGTCCATATGGTAAACTAAAACAAAAAGATGGGGTTAGATAATGGAACCTTTTACTTTACAAAATAAACAGTTTTTCAATCTTGATTTATGGGAGCAGCAGTTCCCAAATTTATTAGCTGGTTTCACAACAAAAAATGATGGGAAAAGTAAAGGCGATTATGCTAGTTTAAATATGGCGTTTCATGTGAATGATCAGAAGGAAACGGTTATAGCTAACCGCGATGAGGTAGCGCGAAAGTTAATGTTTCCTTTGGAACGATGGGTTGGTGCAGAACAAACGCATAAAGTCCATATTGCCAAAGTGACAAATGATCATTTAGGTATGGGTGCTAAAGATTATGAAAGTGCGTTAAAGGATACAGATGGTTTTTTTACTTTAGAAAAAAATATATTATTAACTCTATGTTTTGCAGATTGTGTTCCGTTATATTTTATTCATCCCGTTACAAAGGCAATTGGGATTGCACATGCAGGCTGGCAAGGGACGGTTAAAGGCATTGCTAGGGAAATGATCAATGTATTTGCTTCACACGGTATACCTGTTGATGAGGTGCTTACTGTTATTGGTCCTTCCATTACAGATCGTCATTATATAGTGGATGACCGAGTCATCAATGAAATAGATATGGTGTTACATTCTCAAGCGAAGTCATATACGACTGTTTCTCCGGGGCAATACAGACTGAATTTACAAGAAGCAAATAAGCAGATTTTATTAGAAACAGGAGTGCTGGAAAGCAATATTCATCTAACTAATTATTGTACCTATGAAGATGACGCTTATTTTTTCTCTCATAGAAGGGATAAGGGGAAAACAGGAAGAATGATGAGTTATATTGGATGGAGAGAGGAAGAAGGAAACGAAAATGTTAGTGAAAGATAATCTTAGTGTTATAAAGCAGGAAATTGCGCATGCGTGTGAAAAAGTAAATCGGAATCCAGAAGAGATAACACTTATTGCTGTGACAAAGTATGTTACAATAGAGCGAGCACAAGAAGCGTTAGATGCTGGAATTGTTCATCTAGGTGAAAATCGTGAAGAAGGCTTACTGGCAAAGTATGAAGTTCTTCAGGACAAGCCAATTTGGCATTTTATTGGATCATTGCAGACTAGAAAAGTAAAAGGTATTATAGATTATGTAGACTATATTCACTCTTTGGATCGACTATCTTTGGCAAAAGAAATACATAAAAGAGCGAATCGTACCATAAAGTGTTTTGTACAGGTTAATGTTTCGAAAGAAGAATCGAAGCATGGAATGGAACCAGAAGAAGTAATTGATTTTGTGAAACAATTATCCAACTATCCAAATGTTCAAGTAGTTGGATTAATGACAATGGCACCATTTACAGAAGATAAATTATTACTTCGTCAATGCTTTCAAAAATTAAAAAGCATTCAAGAAGATGTAAAAGGATTACAATTACCATATGCTCCATGCACAGAGCTTTCTATGGGCATGTCGAATGATTATTCCATTGCGATCGAAGAGGGAGCAACGATGATAAGAATTGGAACTGCTTTAGTAGGAAGCGAGAAATAGGAGGCAAGTGAAATGAGTATAAAATCGAAAATAAAAACGTTCTTTTTTTTAGAAGATGAAGATTACGAAGAAGAGCAAGCTAACTATCAAGACGAGCCAAGCGAGCCTGCTAGACATTATAAACAGCCTGTTCAGCAAAATTATCATAATCAGCAAAATCAACATGTTCAACAGCCGAAAACTAATAACCAAAATGTAGTAAGTCTACAAAGTATCCAAAAATCATCAAAAGTATTTTTGGTGGAGCCACGGGTATATGCAGAAGCACAGGATATTGCAGATCAGTTGAAAAACCGTCGGGCTGTCGTTGTTAATCTACAGCGGATTGAAAAGGACCAAGGTAAACGAATAGTAGATTTCCTTAGTGGGACTGTTTATGCGATTGGTGGAGATATTCAAAAAATTGGTACAGATATATTTTTATGTACGCCAGATAATGTGGAAGTATCAGGAAATATATCGCAAATCCTGCAGGATGCAGAATACGAAAATACGAGGTGGTAACAACGAATGACATTTATTATTTTAGTTTTAGCAAAATTATTACAGTATTACTCCTATGCTTTAATTATTTACATTCTAATGTCTTGGATTCCAAGTGCACGCGAAACATCTATTGGTGTTTTTCTTGCAAAAGTCTGTGAGCCCTACTTAGAAGTTTTCCGGAGAGTTATTCCGCCAATTGGTATGCTAGATATTTCACCGATTGTTGCTATCTTTGTTTTAAACCTTGCTGGAATGGGAATTCAGCAATTAGGAATGTGGTTTATATAAGTATTTAAGAGGGCTAATATAGCCCTTTTTCTATGCAAAAAAGGAGCTAAAAACATGTCAATCTATCAACATTTTCGTCCTGAAGAAAGAGACTTTATCGATCAAGTAGAAAATTGGCGAAGCTATGTCGAGAATACCTATGCCCCGAAATTAACCGATTTTTTAGATCCAAGAGAACAAAAAGTCCTCGGTATGATTATTGGTGAGCATCATGAGGTAAAGTTTCAATTTTTTGGAGGACATGATCAGGCAGAAAGAAAACGGGCACTTCTATACCCTGAATATTACGAGGCAGACATAAAGGATTTTAACTTGACTTTATTAGAAGTGAATTATCCAAAGAAATTTGTCACTATTGAGCATCCCCATATTTTAGGTAGCTTAATGTCGCTTGGGTTAAATCGTAATAAATTCGGTGATATTTTGGTTGTAGATGAGGAAATTCAATTCATTGTTGCAGGAGAAGTCGAGGATTATGTAAGGCTTCAGCTTGAATCGATTGGGAAAGCGAAGATAAGTCTAACAGAAGTTTCATTAGATAAAATAATTTTCAAAGAAGAACATTGGACAGAAATGACGACGACTGTTTCCTCCCTTCGCCTCGACACACTAATTGCAGCAATCTATAATTTTTCAAGAGAAAAAGCAAAGACTTACATTGCACAAGGACTTGTAAAAGTGAATTTTACTTTAATAGAAAATGTTGCATTTATATGTGAAGAAGGAGATGTGCTTTCTGTTCGGGGAGAAGGACGAGCTACCATTAAATCCATTGAAGGAAAAACGAAAAAAGATAAATGGAGGGTAGTGGTAGGTAAATTGAAATAGATAATAAGAAGGAAGATAAGGTCCCATAATTTTTCCTGCAAACAAAAAACATAGTTTTTTTATTGTCTATATATGTTACAATATTTTTTAGTAGCATTATTTTTCACGTTTCTTCTTATTTTTTAAAAATAATGCAGGAAATCCGGTAATACTGTCGAAATTAGGATGATACATAAAGAAATCGAAGTTTGGGAGGTGGCTTTATGCCATTAACGCCGTTAGATATTCATAACAAGGAATTTGCCAAAGGCTTCCGTGGTTATGATGAAGATGAAGTAAATGAATTTCTTGACCAGGTAATTAAAGATTATGAAAATATTATCCGTGAGAAAAAAGAACTAGAAGAAAGATTAAATGAGTTAACGGACCGTATCGGCCACTATAATAACATTGAAGAAACGTTAAATAAATCCATTGTAGTAGCACAAGAAGCTGCCGAAGAAGTTAAGCGAAATGCACAAAAAGAGGCAAAACTAATTATTAAAGAAGCAGAAAAAAATGCTGATCGCATTGTCAATGAATCGCTATCGAAAGCTAGAAAGATTGCTCTTGAAATTGAAGAATTGAAAAAGCAATCAAAAGTATTCCGTACTCGATTCAAAATGCTAATTGAAGCACAATTAGATATGCTTAATAATGATGATTGGGATCATTTATTAGAATATGAATTAGATGCATCTGAATTAAATTCAACAAAATAATTCCCAAGTCTTGACGAATGATGGATTGATGAAATATAATTTTTCACAAATAGATATTCATGTAGCGTTGATAGGGATAGTAGATTTCCGTGAAACTTAAAGTAGCGAATCAGGGGCGGTGTAAGCCTGATATAAGTTGGAAGTTGAAAATCACCCTTGAGTCCTTTTCTGAAATAGAAGTAAGAAAAGGCGGTTCATTGCCGTTAAAAAATGTCTAAGTGGATAAGAGTTCTTTTTATCTATAAGGGTGGTACCGCGGGAACCTTTAAAAACCTTCTCGTCCCTTTCATGGGGATGAGAAGGTTTTTTGCTGTGTATACTGATTCTAAAAAAGCAGAAATGTCTATAATAGAATACGGAATATATTGCTTGCATACATGATGAAAAAAAGATAATAATGCTGGAGGAAGAAAATGGAATATAAAGATACGTTGCTGATGCCAAAAACAGCCTTTCCGATGAGAGGGAATTTACCAAATCGCGAGCCTGATATGCAAGCGAAATGGAAAGAAATGAATATTTACGAAAAAGTTCAAGACCGTACAAAAGGACGTCCAATGTTTGTTCTTCATGATGGCCCACCATATGCAAACGGTGATATACATATTGGACATGCGCTGAATAAAATTTTAAAAGACTTTATTGTTCGTTATAAATCCATGACAGGCTTTCAAGCACCATATGTGCCTGGTTGGGATACACATGGACTTCCTATTGAACAAGCTTTAACGAATAAAGGCGTTAAACGTAAAGAAATGACCGTTGCAGAATTCCGTAAGTTATGTGAAGAATATGCTTTAGAACAAATTGACAGTCAAAGAGAACAGTTTAAGCGCTTAGGTGTTCGTGGTGATTGGGAGAACCCATATATAACGCTAAAGCCTGCCTATGAAGCACAACAAATAAAAGTGTTTGGAGAAATGGCGAAAAAAGGCTATATCTATAAAGGCAAAAAACCAGTTTATTGGTCTCCAACAAGTGAATCAGCTCTTGCAGAAGCAGAAATTGAATATAAAGACAAAAAGTCTCCATCCATATATGTTGGATTCAAAGTGAAGGATGGAAAAGGAGTATTGGCAAGTGATGTACAAATTGTTATTTGGACAACTACACCTTGGACTATTCCTGCAAACTTAGGTATATCTGTTCATCCTACTTTGACGTATGTAGTCGTCGAGGAAAAAGGAAGCAAGTATCTTGTTGCACAAGATTTATTAGAAAGCGTTAAAACAGAGATTGGTTGGGAAGAGGCGAATGTTGTTCAAGAAGTAAAAGGTGCAGAGCTCGAGAACATTTTAGCAGCTCATCCAATTTATGGACGTGATTCTTTAGTAATGCTAGGGGAGCATGTAACAACAGATGCTGGTACTGGATGTGTTCATACAGCACCAGGACACGGGGAAGATGACTTCCTAGTTGGTCAAAAATATGGATTAGAAGTTCTTTGTCCTGTCGATGATAAAGGGGTTATGACAGAAGAGGCACCTGGATTTGAAGGGTTATTCTATGATAAAGCAAATAAGCCAATTACAGAAAAGCTTGAAGAAGTTGGCGCATTATTAAAGCTTCAATTTATCACACACTCTTATCCACATGACTGGAGAACGAAAAAACCAGTTATTTTCCGAGCGACAGCACAATGGTTTGCTTCTATTAAAGACTTTAGAAATGATCTATTAGATGCAATTAAAGAAACACAATGGGTACCTGCATGGGGCGAAACTAGATTGTATAATATGGTTCGTGATCGCGGGGACTGGTGTATTTCTCGACAACGTGCTTGGGGTGTGCCAATTCCTGTATTCTATGCAGAAAATGGTGACAGTATTATTACTGATGAAACAATTGAGCATATCTCGAATTTATTTAGAGAAAATGGTTCCAATATTTGGTTTGAAAAGTCAGCTAAGGAATTATTGCCTGAAGGATTTACACATCCAGGCAGCCCAAATGGGGAATTTACGAAAGAAACAGATATTATGGATGTTTGGTTTGATTCTGGTTCTTCTCATCAAGCTGTATTGTTAGAAAGAGAGGATCTGCAACGTCCTGCTGATTTATATCTAGAAGGTTCTGACCAATATCGTGGTTGGTTTAACTCTTCCCTATCTACAAGTGTTGCAGTAACTGGAAAGGCGCCTTATAAGGCTGTTTTAAGCCATGGATTCGTATTAGATGGAGAAGGACGCAAAATGAGTAAATCATTAGGGAATGTCATGATACCTGCAAAAGTAATGAACCAATTAGGTGCAGATATTTTACGCTTATGGGTAGCATCTGTAGACTTCCAAGCAGATGTACGTGTATCTGATGCTATTTTAAAACAAGTAACAGAAGGATATCGTAAAATCAGAAATACTTTCCGTTTCTTATTAGGAAACCTTGCTGATTTTAACCCAGAAACAGATGCTCTTTCTTATGAGGAATTACGTGAAGTGGATCAATTTATGATGATCAAGCTAAATAAGCTCATTAAAACGGTGACAGAATCCTATGATAAATATGAATTCTCTACTATTTATCATAATATTAATAATTTCTGTACATTGGATTTAAGTGCATTCTATCTTGATTTCTCAAAAGATGTCCTTTATATTGAAGCAACAAATAACAAAGAAAGAAGAGCTATTCAAACAGTTCTTTATGAAAGTTTAATCAGCTTAACAAAGTTAGTTGCGCCAATCTTACCACATACTGCTGACGAAGTTTGGGATCATATTTCTTCTGTAAAGGAAGAAAGTGTCCAGTTGACTGATTTCCCTGAATCTACTGTGTATGAAAATAGTGATGCAGTAGAAGAAAAGTGGAATAAATTCTTGGCTGTACGTGACGATGTGCTTAAAGCATTAGAAGAAGCACGTAACCAAAAAGTCATCGGTAAATCCCTTGCTGCGAAAGTAACACTGTATGTGAATGAAGAAGTAGATACACTACTAAATTCTATTCAAGAAAACTTACAGCAATTATTTATCGTATCAGGTTTTGAAATTGCTGGGAAATATGATAATGCACCAGAAGAGGCACTAAAGCTAGAAAATGCTGCAATAGTTGTAGCAAAAGCAGACGGTGAAACATGTGAAAGATGCTGGACTGTTACAACAGACATTGGCACAGTCGAAGCTCATCCAACATTATGTGAAAGATGTGCACATGTAGTAGAAGAAAATTATTAAGAGATAAATTTTAAAAACCGATAAACTTTCAATAGTTTGTCGGTTTTTTTGTGTGTTTAAAAGATAATTTAAAACAAAGAAAAAATGCAAGGAAAAAAGTTTTGTAAAAGCCTTTTATTGGGAAAGGAAAAGAAGAATATATAATTACATAGTGAGAAAGTTATGTCTGTCTATTATCTTGATGCTGGTGGAGTTTTTTATACATAGGTAAGAAAGAGAAATACTTCCACCTCCGTTAATAGTTGTTATGGCTGTTAAATCTTTAATCGGTTTATGTATTCTTCAATGGAAATGCTAAAGATAATTAAAGAAACGGAGGTAATGGAATTGAATTCAACTATTGAAAAGCTTTATACAGAACTCCGTATAACACAAATCGAATTAGCAACGACATTAAGGGTTAAAAGAGACTCGAAAATTAATAAATATATTGAAGAGGAATTAAAAGATGTAGAAGAAACCATGCAAAAACTAGAAAATGGCAATTTCGGAATGTGCGAAATGTCAGGAGAGTTACTTCCTGTTGATTTGCTGGAAATGATTCCAACGATTCGAACGAAAGAGGATATAAATAGCATTCAATCCTATTATAGAAAGTCCATTCATTAAGAGAATAGCTTTTATTCAAAAAGGGGTACTTTACGAAAACAGCCATTTAAAATAATGAACCAAGCTATCGTTTTCAACTGGTTTATGCTAAAATGCTAAAGGAGACTCGAGAATTGGAGGAAACTTTAGTGTTTTATTACATAATTGCAGCTATAATTATTATTCTTGATCAATGGACGAAATGGTTAGTTGTAAAAAATATGGAACTAGGAGAAAGTATCGAAGTAATAAAAGATTTTTTCTATCTGACATCCCATCGTAATAGTGGTGCAGCTTGGGGAATGCTTGAGAATCAAATGGTGTTCTTCTATATTATCACTGTTATCGTTGTAATTGGATTGATTTATTTAATTCAGACAGGTACGAAAGGGAAAATTCTTTATGGTGTTTCTCTTGGTCTTATTTTAGGGGGGGCAATCGGCAATTTTATTGACCGCGCGCGCCATCAATATGTAGTAGACTTTATCAATACGTATATCTTTAATTATGATTTCCCAATATTTAATATTGCAGACTCATCTTTAGTAATTGGCGTTATTTTATTAATCCTAGTTATGCTGAAGGAGGATAGAGACGCAAAGAAGGAGAAGAAACATGGAAAAAAAGGAACATATCATTCAAAGTGAGCAAGTAAATGAACGGATCGACAAAATCGTTTCAATGATTAACAGTGATTGGTCGAGAACACAGGTTCAAGCGTGGATAAAAGACGGTCATGTTACAGTTAATGGGCAAACGGTTAAAACAAAGTATAAAGGTGTTTTAAATGATTTAGTTACAATTGAAGTACCAGAAGCAATCGAACTAGATGTAGAAGCAGAGGAAATGGATTTAGATATTTATTATGAAGATAGTGATGTCATCGTAGTGAATAAACCAAAAGGAATGGTTGTGCACCCAGCTCCTGGACATGTGACAGGTACATTAGTAAATGGCTTGATGGCTCATTGTAAAGATCTTTCCGGTATAAATGGCGTGATGAGACCAGGAATTGTTCATCGAATCGATAAAGATACATCTGGACTATTAATGGTTGCAAAAAATGATGCTGCACATGAGAGTCTTGTTAATCAATTAGTAGCAAAAACAGTAACGAGAAAATATAAAGCATTGGTACATGGTTCTATCCCCCATGATTATGGAACGGTTGAGGCCCCGATTGGCCGTGATACGAAAGATAGACAAAGTATGACGGTTATAGATAAGGGCAAGCATGCTGTTACTCATTTCCATGTGTTAGAAAGAATGGATGGATACACGTTTATCGAATGCCAATTAGAGACAGGACGCACCCATCAAATCCGCGTGCATATGAAGTATATTGGCTATCCACTTGTAGGAGATCCTAAATATGGCCCAAGAAAAACATTGGATATCGGCGGTCAGGCACTGCATGCAGGAATTCTAGGATTTGAACATCCGCGCACAGGGGAATATTTAGAGTTTGAAGCACCACTTCCTAAAGACTATGAGAATATTCTAGATACATTACGAAATAATCGTTGACACGCTTTTAATTTTATATTAAGATAACGTTAGTTGAATAAGTCCTTTAAATCAATCCCGTGAGGTTGAGAAGGAAACGGATCCTAGCTATTTTAAGCAATAGCTATATTGGTATACGTCTATCCTCTCATCCAAAAGGGTGAGAGGATTTTTTTTTTAGAAAATATGATTGAATCACAGCATGGATGGTGAGCGAGATGTCACAAAAGGCACTTGTACTAGACGATCAAGCAATAAGACGAGCATTAACAAGAATTGCTCATGAAATCATCGAGAAAAATAAAGGGATTGAGAATTGTATTCTTGTTGGAATAAGAACAAGAGGTATATACATCGCAAATCGCCTTGCAGAGAAAATTGCTCAAATTGAAGGAAAGCCAATTGAAGTTGGTGAATTGGATATTACTTTATACCGAGATGATTTATCAAAAAAGACGAAAAATGAGGAGCCATTAGTAAAAGGCTCAGATATCCCGAAAGATATACAAGGATTAAAGGTCATCCTTGTAGATGATGTCTTGTATACAGGAAGAACTGTTCGTGCCGGCATGGATGCACTAATGGATATGGGAAGACCAGCATCCATACAGCTTGCGGTCCTAGTAGACAGAGGACATAGAGAACTGCCAATAAGAGCAGATTATGTCGGGAAAAACATTCCTACCTCCAGCTCGGAGAAAATTGTGGTAGAACTTACTGAAGTGGATGGATATGATGAAGTGAATATTTTTGAAAATTAAATAGAGCCCTTTTAATAGCAGTCCTGTGAGGCTGAGAAGGGGAGTTTTTTTCGTCAGGTTTCTTTAAGCCTGTATAAAACCCCTTTTCAGCTGCGCTGAAAAGGGGTTTTATTTATGTAATAGGGGATATTAATAGCAATTATACAAGTAATTTTTTTAAACAGAAAGAGGAGACAGCAATGAACGAATCAAAACCCTTATTAGGAATTAAAGATAAACCAAGTGCCCTTCAGTGGGTAACGTTAAGCTTACAGCATTTATTCGCTATGTTTGGTGCAACAGTGTTAGTACCATTCTTAATAGAAATGAGCCCTGCGGTTGCTTTAGTCTCAAGTGGTGTAGGTACACTCGCATTCTTAATCATTACGCAATTTAAGGTTCCGGCCTACTTAGGATCATCCTTCGCCTTTATCGCACCGGTAATTGCAGCAAAGACAATGCCTGGTGGAGGTATAGGGGCAGCCATGATTGGAACATTTATAGCCGGGATTGTATACGGCATCGTTTCCTTAATCATCAAAAAAGCTGGTTATCGTTGGATTATGAATATCCTACCGCCGATTGTTGTTGGACCAGTAATCATGGTTATCGGGCTAGCATTAGCTTCCACAGCAGTAGGGCAAGCAATGTATGTAAATAATGGCAGTGAGAATCAAGAATATAGTTTGCTTTATATCTCTGTTGCGCTAGTAACCTTACTAGCAACAATACTTTTCACCATGTTTGGCAAGGGAGTATTTAGCTTTATCCCAATCTTAGCAGGAATCGTTGTAGGTTACGTATATGCCTTGCTAGTAGGTGTTGTTAACTTCCAAGAAGTGCTAGATGCAAAATGGTTTGCAATGCCAGATTTTATCTTCCCGTTTGTAGATTATCCTGTAACAATTAATCTTGCGCTACTAACTATTTTTGTACCGGTCGCAATTGTTACATTAACAGAGCATATCGGTCATCAGCTAGTGTTAAGTAAAGTTGTTGGTAAAGATTATATTAAAGATCCTGGATTGCATAGAAGTATTTTGGGAGATGGAACAGCAACTATTCTTTCCGCTTTAATGGGAGGTCCTGCAAAAACAACATATGGCGAAAATATTGGAGTATTAGCAATCACAAGAGTATACAGCGTTTATGTATTAGCAGGAGCTGCAGTACTTGCAATAGGGTTTGGATTTATTGGAAAAATCGCAGCATTAATTCAATCCATCCCCACGCCGGTAATGGGGGGAGTTTCCATCCTTCTATTCGGAATTATCGCTTCCTCTGGATTAAGAATTATTGTAGAAGCAAAGATTGATTTTAATAAAAATCGCAATTTAGTGATTGCATCCGTTATCCTTGTAACAGGAATTGGAGGCTTCTCCATTCATATGGGAGAAAATTTTAAACTAGAAGGAATGGCTTTTGCCGCAATCCTAGGCATTATCTTAAATTTAGTATTGCCAGGTAGAGAAAAAGCAAAGGACGATTTATTCGAAGAACCAATCGCAGTAGACGAAACTAAATAATAACACCTTTTAAACAAGTACAGAGAGACTTATAAGGGTGTCAAAAATGATGCATAGATTGTATGTGCTAGGTTCACTTTGCCTAAATCTATGGAAAATCATGATTTTTGCCGCCCTAACGAGTTGTTAGGGTGGTTTTTTTTTGGGGATTAGAGAATTACTGAGCAGTCTAAAATACACGTAGACACCGCTCGCCCCACGGAAAGCGAAGTGTATTTTAGCCTGCGGGCTAAGTTAAAAGCAGCAAATAACGGGAGGTAGTATCATGGAAAACTTATTAACTACGACTGAGTTAACCGTTACAGAGATTAAAGAAATCTTAAGAGATGCACAAAGATTTGCTAATGGAGAAACTTGGAGACCGGCAAATCAAAGCTTTGTGGCAAACCTTTTTTTCGAAGCTAGCACAAGAACAAAATGCAGCTTTGAAGTAGCGGAGAGAAAGTTAGGACTTGAGGTAATCCCATTTGAAACGACAACCTCAAGTGTTGTTAAAGGAGAAACATTATATGATACTGTTCGAACGCTGGAATCAGTAGGAGTAAATGCTATTGTTATAAGACATGAAAAGGATCATTACTTTGATGAATTAGTAGGGAAGGTAAACATACCAGTCATTAATGCAGGAGATGGCTGTGGTCATCATCCTACACAATCTCTACTAGACCTTCTGACGATACAGCAGGAATTCCAACGCTTCAATGGCTTAAAAGTAAGTATTATTGGTGATATCAGCCACAGCCGAGTAGCAAGATCAAATGCAGATGCCCTAACACGACTCGGGGCAGAGGTCGTTTTCTCTGGACCAAGAGAATGGTTTGATGAAACAGTCCTACAAGATGCAAATTATGAAGATATTGATACAGCGATTGAAACATCCGATGTTGTCATGCTGCTACGTGTCCAACATGAAAGACATGGAGATGAAAGAGCTGCTTTTGACAAAGAAAGCTACCACAGACTATATGGATTAACAGTAGAAAGAGAAAGAAAAATGAAGCCAGGAAGCATCATCATGCATCCTGCACCTGTAAACAGAGATGTAGAAATTGCTGATGAATTGGTTGAATGCGAACGCTCGAGAATTTTTAAGCAAATGGAAAATGGTGTGTTTATCCGCATGAGTGTGCTAAAAAGATCATTAGAAAATATCGGAGGGAGAAATGAACATGTCAATACTTATCAAAAATGGCCAGTTGCTTAATACTACAGGGGAATTAGAACAGAAGGACATCTTGATTGAAAATGGAGCAATTAAGACGATTGCAAAGGAAATAACTTCAAATGCAGATGAAGTGATTGATGCTGCTGGAAAAGTTGTGGCGCCAGGATTTATTGACCTACATGTTCATTTAAGAGAGCCAGGCGGCGAAAAGAAAGAAACGATTGCAACAGGGACGATGGCAGCAGCACGAGGTGGATTTACAACGATTGCCAATATGCCAAACACAAGACCTGTTCCTGACACAGTTGAAAATTTACATAATTTAAATGAAAGAATTCGAAATACGGCAAATGTAAATGTCTTACCGTATGCATCCATTACAATTAGACAATTAGGGACTGAACTTACTGATTTTAAAGCACTAAAAGAATTAGGAGCATTTGCTTTTACAGATGATGGTGTAGGAATCCAAGAAGCAGGTCAAATGCTCGAGGCGATGAAGCAAGCGGCTGCATTAGATATGGCAATTGTCGCTCACTGTGAAGATAATAGCCTTATCAATAAAGGCTGTGTGCACGAAGGAGAATTTTCAAAGGCGAAAGGTTTAAATGGAATTCCAAGTGTTTGTGAATCAGTCCAAATAGCAAGAGACGTTCTTTTAGCAGAAGCGACAGGCTGTCATTATCATGTATGCCATATCAGTACAAAAGAATCAGTGCGCGTTGTAAGAGATGCAAAAAAAGCTGGAATTAGAGTTACAGCAGAGGTGTCGCCACATCACTTACTATTAGCAGATATAGATATTCCTTCTCTTGATACGAATTATAAAATGAATCCTCCTTTAAGAGGAACAGAGGATCGAAAAAGCTTACTTGAAGGATTGTTAGATGGAACAATTGATTTTATTGCAACAGACCATGCACCGCATACAGCAGAAGAAAAGGCACAGTCGATGCAGCTTGCACCATTTGGAATTGTCGGTTTAGAAACAGCATTTCCTCTTCTTTATACGAACTTTGTAAAAACAGGGGTGATGACATTACAACAATTAATAGATTATCTAACAATAAAACCAGCTCAAAGCTTTAAATTGGATGCTGGAACTTTAGGAGCAGGAAAAACTGCAGATATCGTCATTCTTGATTTAGAAGATACAAATAAAATTGACCCAGAAACATTTTTATCAAAAGGAAGAAATACCCCGTTTGCTGGTTGGGAATGTCAGGGCTGGCCGGCTGCAACAATTGTTGGTGGAAAGATTGCTTGGAGAAAGGAAAGTGTACACGCATGAAAAAACAATTAATTCTTGAAGATGGCACGGTATTTATCGGAAAAGGCTTCGGTGCCGATTCAGAAAAATTTGGTGAAGTAGTATTTAACACAGGAATGACAGGCTATCAGGAAATTCTATCCGATCCATCCTACTGTGGACAAATTGTCACACTTACGTATCCGTTAGTAGGAAATTATGGCATCAATCGAGATGATTTTGAATCGATAACGCCAGCCATTCATGGATTTATTGTAAAAGAAGTGTGTGATTTTCCTTCAAACTGGCGTAACGAGCTTTCATTAGACAAATATTTCAAACAAAAGAATATCCCAGGAATAGCGGGAATTGATACAAGAAAATTAACGCGCATTATCCGCCAATATGGAACTTTAAAGGGTGCGATTTGCAGCATCGAGGAAAATGCAGAGGAAGTAATTGCAAAATTAAAAGGGATTACGTTAAGTACAGATCAAGTAAAGCAAGTTTCTACAAGAAAACCTTATCCAAGTCCTGGCCGTGGAAGTCGCGTTGTGTTAGTAGACTATGGAATGAAGCATGGAATTTTACGAGAATTAAATAAACGAGATTGTGATGTAATCGTCGTTCCATATAATACAACGGCAGAAGATATTCTAAATTTAAGTCCAGATGGCGTGATGCTATCGAACGGACCTGGGGATCCAAAGGATGTGCCCGAGTCTATTGAAGCAATTAAAGGAATTATTGGGCAAGTGCCGCTGTTTGGAATCTGCTTAGGTCATCAATTGTTCGCACTTGCAAGTGGGGCAAACACAGAGAAAATGAAGTTTGGTCATAGAGGATCAAACCACCCAGTAAAGGATTTATTAACAGGGAAGGTTTCTCTGACTTCTCAAAACCATGGCTATACAGTAGAAGAAGAATCTATTAATCACACAAACTTAGAAGTTACACATATTGCTTTAAATGATGGAACAATCGAAGGCTTGCAGCATAAAGAATACCCAGCATTTACCGTGCAATACCATCCAGAAGCTTCACCTGGACCAGAGGATGCTAACTATTTATTCGATCGTTTTATGGAAATGATACAATCTCACAAACAGGAAGGTGCCGCATATGTCAAAGCTTAAAAGTATTAAAAGTATATTAGTAATCGGATCAGGACCAATCATCATTGGGCAGGCAGCAGAATTTGACTATGCAGGAGCGCAAGCATGTATCGCTTTAAAGGAAGAAGGCTATCGTGTTATTCTTGTAAATTCTAACCCTGCAACGATTATGACAGATACAGAAATGGCCGATAAAGTGTACATTGAACCATTAACACTTGAATTTGTCAGCAGAATTATTCGCAAAGAAAGACCAGATGCTATCTTGCCAACATTAGGAGGGCAAACTGGCTTAAATCTTGCAGTCGAGCTATCAGAGGCAGGCGTGTTAGAAGAATGCGGAGTAGAAGTACTTGGAACGAAGCTCTCCGCGATTCAGCAAGCGGAAGATAGAGATCTTTTCCGTAACTTGATGAATGAATTAGGAGAACCTGTTCCAGATAGTGATATCATCCATAATATGGAGGAAGCAAGAGCATTTGTAGAGAGAATCGGATATCCAGTAATCGTTCGTCCTGCTTTCACACTAGGTGGAACAGGCGGCGGTATTTGCCATAATGATCAGGAGTTAGAAGAAATTGTAACAAGTGGTTTGAAAAATAGCCCAGTAACGCAATGTTTATTAGAGAAAAGTATCGCAGGCTTTAAAGAAATCGAATATGAAGTAATGCGTGATAGCAATGATAACGCGATTGTAGTATGTAACATGGAAAATATCGATCCAGTTGGGATTCATACAGGTGACAGTATCGTTGTCGCACCAAGTCAGACGTTAAGTGACCGTGAATATCAATTATTAAGAAATACATCTTTAAAAATTATCCGTGCACTAAAAATTGAAGGTGGCTGTAACGTACAGCTAGCATTAGACCCAGATAGCTTCCAATATTATATTATTGAAGTTAACCCAAGAGTGAGTCGCTCATCTGCCCTTGCAAGTAAAGCAACTGGCTATCCGATTGCAAAGCTAGCGGCAAAAATCGCAGTAGGTTTAACATTAGATGAGATGATGAATCCTGTTACAGGAAAAACTTATGCAAGCTTTGAACCAGCACTTGATTATGTAGTAAGTAAGATTCCACGCTTTCCTTTCGATAAGTTTGAATCAGCAAAACGTAACTTAGGAACACAAATGAAAGCAACGGGAGAAGTAATGGCAATTGGTCGTACTTTTGAAGAATCTTTACTAAAAGCGATTCGCTCTCTTGAAGCAAAAGTATATCATTTCTCCTTAAATGCAGCAGATGAAACAAGCGACGAATTACTCGAAAAGCGAATAAGAGTTGCCGGAGACGAAAGATTATTTTATATAGCAGAAGCACTTAATCGTGGCGTGAGTATTGAAACGATTCATGAGTGGAGCAAGATTGACCTATTCTTCCTTTTCAAACTTGAAGGCATCATAAAGTTCGAAAAAGAGTTAATCAATCATCCATTTGATGAGGAATATGTAAAAGAAGCGAAAGAAAAGGGATTTGCTGATATTCAACTTGCAAAGCTTTGGAATACAACAGAGCTTGAAGTATATAACTGGAGAAAAGAAAAAGGCATTGTGCCCGTTTATAAAATGGTTGATACTTGTGCGGCTGAGTTTGAATCTGAAACACCTTACTATTATGGAACATATGAAGAGGAAAATGAATCGATTGTAACAGAGAAGAAAAGCATTGTTGTGCTTGGATCTGGACCAATTCGCATTGGCCAAGGAATAGAGTTTGACTATGCAACCGTTCATTCTGTATGGGCGATTAAAGAAGCTGGATATGAAGCAATTATCATTAATAACAATCCAGAGACGGTTTCAACAGACTTTAGTATTTCAGATAAACTTTACTTTGAACCACTGACGATTGAAGATGTAATGCATATCATCGATTTAGAGAAACCTGAAGGAGTAGTGGTTCAGTTTGGGGGGCAAACAGCCATTAACCTAGCAGGCCCACTAGCAGAGCGTGGGGTCAAAATTTTAGGAACATCACTTGAAGACTTAGATCGCGCAGAGGACCGTGATAAGTTTGAACAAAGTCTGCAAGAATTAGGAATTCCACAGCCAGACGGAAAAACAGCATTAACAGTTGAAGATGCAATTGTTGTAGCAAAATCAATTGGCTACCCAGTACTTGTAAGACCATCTTACGTACTTGGTGGAAGAGCAATGCAAATCGTATATAAAGAAGAAGAGCTGATTCCATATATGGAAAACGCGGTTAAGGCAAGTCCAGGTCAACCAATCTTAATTGACCGTTATTTAACAGGGAAAGAAATTGAAGTGGATGCAATCTGTGATGGAACTGATGTTGTCATTCCAGGAATTATGGAGCATATCGAACGTGCAGGAGTACACTCAGGCGATTCGATCGCTGTCTATCCACCACAAAGCTTGTCTGCTGAAATTAAGCAAACGTTAGTAGATTATACAACGAGACTTGCAAAAGGTTTAAAAATCGTAGGTTTACTAAATATCCAATATGTTGTTTCCAAAGGTGAAGTATTCGTACTAGAGGTAAATCCACGCTCTAGTAGAACAGTACCTTTCTTAAGCAAAATTACGAATGTGCCAATGGCGAAAATCGCTACAAAAGTAATTTTGGGTACTTCCTTAAAAGAGCAGGGATATCAATCGGGCTTAGTAGCAGAGAAGTCTGGTGTGTATGTGAAGGTCCCAGTATTCTCTTTTGCAAAATTACGTAGAGTCGATATCACATTAGGCCCTGAGATGAAATCAACGGGAGAAGTAATGGGGAAAGACATTACTCTAGAAAAAGCACTGTATAAAGGTTTAATTGCTTCAGGAATGAAGATAAAAACATTTGGAACGGTTCTTTTGACAATTGGGGATAAAGATAAGGAAGAGGCTTTACAGCTTGCAAAAAGATTTACGAATATCGGCTATAGCTTGATGGCAACAAGTGGAACAGCAGAGTACCTTGAAAGCAATAACATTCCAGTAAAAGTAGTCGGTAAAATCGGTGGAGAAGGACATACATTAATAGATGTAATCCGCAATGGGGAAGCACAATTTGTCATTAATACTTTCTCCAAAGGAAGCCAGCCAGCAAGAGATGGATTCCGAATTAGACGTGAATCCGTTGAAAATGGCATTCCATGCTTAACTTCATTAGATACAGCAGAGGCTATCCTTCGAGTAGTAGAATCGATGACATTCTCTACAGATGCAATGGAGCCAAGCAAAACGCAACCGGAGGCAGTGTTAGTATGATCAAAAACGAAATCTGTACAGTAGTCGAACAGAAAGAAATAGCTGAAAATATTATGGAGCTCACCTTAACAGGTGAGCTTGTCTCTGAAATGAACGAGCCAGGTCAATTTGTTCATATAAAAGTAAGTGATAATGCTACACCTTTATTAAGACGTCCCATTAGTATTTGCCGGATTGATCAGGAAAGTAAAACATTTACGATGATTTACCGCGCTGAAGGAGCGGGCACAAAGCTTCTTGCCCAAAAAACAGCTGGGGAAGCAGTTGATATTCTTGGTCCATTAGGAAATGGATTCCCCGTTGAAGCAAGCAAGTCAGGGCAAACAGCCTTATTAGTAGGCGGAGGAATTGGTGTGCCACCTTTATATGAATTAGCAAATCGACTAGTTGCAAAAGGGGTAAAGGTTGTTGCTGTATTAGGCTTTCAAACAGAATCCGTTGCATTTTATGAAGAAAAGTTTGCCTCATTTGGGGATACGTATATCGCTACAGTAGATGGTAGTCATGGTACACAAGGCTTTGTCACAGACGTTATTTTTCAAGAAAATCTGGAGTTTGACGTATTGTACTCCTGTGGACCAACGCCAATGCTTAAAAATCTAGAAAAAACATTTCCTACTAAAAAGGTGTTTATTTCTCTAGAAGAAAGAATGGGATGTGGGATTGGTGCATGCTTTGCATGTGTATGTCACACAGCAGATGATCCGACAGGATTCAGCTATAAAAAGGTATGTACAGATGGACCAGTATTTAGAACAGGGGAGGTTGTCCTATGAACCGACTTCAAGTAAAGCTTCCTGGATTAGAGCTTAAAAACCCAATCATGCCTGCTTCTGGCTGTTTTGGATTTGGACGGGAATACAGTAACTTATATGATTTAAGCAAGCTCGGTGCCATCATGATAAAAGCAACTACGGTAGAACCACGCTTTGGTAACCCAACACCAAGAGTAGCTGAGACTACTTCTGGGATGCTAAATGCCATTGGTCTTCAAAACCCTGGACTAAAAAAAGTGGTTGGCGAAGAATTACCTTGGCTTAGCCAATTCGATGTACCAATTATTGCAAATGTTGCTGGATCGGTGGAAGAGGACTATGTTGCTGTTGCAAAAGAGATATCAAAAGCATCGAATGTTAAGGCACTAGAATTAAACATTTCTTGTCCGAATGTAAAAACAGGAGGCATTGCTTTTGGAACAATTCCAGAAGTTGCTAAGGAATTAACGAAAAAGGTGAAGGAAGTGTCAGAAGTTCCTGTATATGTAAAGCTCTCACCAAATGTAACGAATATTGTCGAGATGGCAAAAGCGGTAGAAGCTGGAGGAGCAGATGGGATTACCATGATTAACACCCTTGTTGGCATGCGTCTTGATTTAAAAACAGGCAAGCCAATCCTAGCCAACAAAACGGGAGGATTATCTGGTCCTGCAGTAAAGCCTGTAGCAATCCGAATGATTTATGAAGTAAGTCAAGCAGTAAACCTACCGATTATCGGAATGGGGGGAGTATCCACTGCTGAAGATGTATTAGAGTTTTTCTATGCAGGCGCAAGTGCAGTAGCAGTTGGTACAGCAAACTTCGTAGATCCATTTATTTGCCCGAAAATAATAGATGAATTACCTGAGCTATTAGACAAATACGGATTTGAACATATTTCAGAAGTAACGGGAAGGAGCTGGGGAAAGCATGAACCATTCGCTTATCATCGCGCTTGATTTTGCAAGTAAGGACGAGGTACATTCTTTTTTAAAAGGATTTAACGGAGAATCGTTGTTTTTAAAAGTAGGTATGGAACTATTTTATAAAGAAGGACCAAGCATCATTCAGGAATTAAAGGAACAAAATCACCAAATTTTCCTAGACTTAAAGCTACATGATATTCCAAATACAGTTGGAAGTGCGATGAAAAATATTGCTAGCTTAGGCGTTGATTTAGTGAATGTTCATGCAGCTGGTGGAATCGACATGATGGCTCGTGCAGTGGAGGGGCTTGAAGCAGGTACACCATCTGGCATGAAACGAGCGAAATGTATTGGTGTGACTCAGTTAACAAGTACTTCTGAAGCGAGCATGCAAAAAGAGCAATTAATTCAAGTTCCTTTACATGAATCGGTATTACACTATGCAACGATAACAAAAGAGGCTGGACTGGATGGAGTCGTGTGCTCCACTTTAGAAGCTTTCGCAATTCGTGAAAGATTAGGGGATACCTTTTTAACTGTAACGCCTGGCATTCGTTTAAAAACAGATGAAGTACAGGATCAAGTTCGGGTAGCAACGCCTAAGATTGCGAGAGAAAATGGGGTATCAGCAATTGTTGTTGGTCGCTCGATTACAAGAGCAGCAAATCCATATGAAAGCTATTCATTATTTAAATCCGAGTGGGAGGGCATCACGTTATGAAACATGAAATTGCCGAACAATTACTAGATATTAAAGCAGTTTTTTTACAGCCAAATGATCCGTTTACTTGGTCTTCAGGATTAAAGTCGCCAATCTATTGTGATAATCGCTTAACCTTGTCCTATCCGAAGGTGCGTAAAAATATCGCAACAGGATTAGCTAGTTTAATCAAAGATAAATTTCCAGAAACAGAAGTTGTGGCAGGGACAGCAACAGCAGGTATTCCTCATGCAGCTTGGGTAAGTGACCTTCTTGATTTGCCGATGGCCTATGTACGTTCCAAAGCAAAAGCCCACGGAAAAGGGAATCAGATTGAAGGCAAGGTAGATAAAGGGCAAAAAGTAGTAGTGGTGGAAGATCTTATCTCAACAGGGGGAAGTGTCATTACAGCAGTTAATAGTTTAAGAGAAGCAGGCAGTGATGTACTTGGGGTTGTTGCGATTTTTACATACGAATTGCCAAAGGGGAAAGAATTGCTTGCTGAGGCTGAAATTACAGCATACTCATTAACAGATTATACGAGCTTATTAGAAGTAGCACAGAAAAATGGCTATATTGAAGAAAGAGATTTAGCGAGCTTGAATGCTTGGAAGGAAAATCCAGAGAAGTGGTAAGTGGATGATGTTTATAACGACATTTTAGTTAACTAAAGTGTCGTTTTTTTGGGGCTTGGATAAAAGTCTATAAATGAAAATAACTAGTTGGTAAATGGTGTTCATAAGGTGGATGAAAACAAAAAAGAAGAGGAGGAGACACAAAACTGGTCTTCATCAAAGGCATGAGAGTCTCAAAAAGCCAACCCTTCAAGCTGAATTTTCCTTATGCATAAACTAAAACCAGTGTAACCAATAAAACAAATCGCGAGAGGCAGCATTGCCTCTCGCGATTTGTTTTTTATTTCGCTTTCAACCGAATCACAGTTTCCTCATCTGGGGTTACATAAACTGTTTGTTGATTATCATAGATTACAAAACCGGGTTTTGCGCCACTTGGCTTTTTCACATGACGGACTAGGGTATAATCCACTGGAACAGAACTTGATTGGCGAGCTTTACTGAAATAAGCGGCTAATTTGGCAGCTTGTAGAATTGTTTCCTCCGAAGGTTCCTTGCTCCGGATAACGACATGGGATCCAGGGATATCCTTCGTATGCAGCCAAATCTCATCCCTGGCAGCTACACGATTGGTTAAATAATCATTTTGTTTATTGTTTTTGCCAACGATAATCTCTGTTTGATCATCAGATAAATAATAATCTAGTACTGGCTTTACATTTTGTTGTTTTTTCGTTTGTTTTTTTTGCCTTTCTCTTAAGTATCCTTCTTCTACTAGCTCTTCACGAATTTCTTGAATATCCTTCGGTGAGGCAGCAAGAATTTGCTGGTATAATGTTTCAAAATACTCGTATTCTTGTTCTGCTAGTTGAATTTGTTCCTTAATAATGTCAATAGAGTTTTTCGCCTTTTGATATTTCGTAAAATATTTTTGCGCATTTTCAGAAGGAGATAGTCTTGGATTAAGGGGAATCTTAATCATTACCCCATCTTCTTCGTAGTAATTTAGAACTTCTACCTCTGACATGCCTTTTTTAACTGCATATAAATTTGCTGTTAAGAGTTCGCCAAGCAATTGATATTCCTCTGCGTTCTCTGCTTCCATTAATGAACGTTCTAGCTTTTTAATCTTTTTGCTATTTTTATCCCGTTCATTCACAATGAAACGTTCTAAATCATTGCTTTGTTGCTTTACTCGATCCCGTTCTGCTTTTCCGAAATAATATCGATCAAGCATTTTGCTTAAAGTAGGGAAAGCTTTAATTTCACCTTTCACATGCTCTATTGGCAGAAAGTAAAAATATTCTTTTTCGGGAGTATCCATAATAGAAGGAGCATAGCTGCCTTTTTTTATTGGATCCATTATAGCAAGAAAAGCCTTTGGCAGTGTATCGCGGTTCGCAAGACCAGCATGATAGAAAATTTCTTTGGCAACTAAAGGGGAGAATCCAGCGAACTGCTGTACAAGCTGCTTGTCCAACTTTCCGCTATTAAAATCAATTGCTCTTAAAACATCTTCTTCTGTAGCTGTATAAGGATCTTGTTTTTCTTGTTTTGGTGGAGCCTTATACTCATAGCCAGGTAGTATGGCTCTATGGCTATTAACAGCATAGGAAATATGTTTAATGCTATCTAAAATTGTATTTTTGTCGCGATCGATCAAAATAATATTGCTGTGTCGTCCCATTATTTCAATCATCAGTTTTTTATAGGAAGTATCGCCAATTTCATTTCTTCCTCTAATCTCAAAAACAATGATTCGTTCATTGTCTATCTGATAAATGTCTTCTATAAAGTAACCTTCTAAATGCTTGCGTAAAAGCATGCAAAACATTGGTGGCTCTTTCGGATTTTCATATGTTTCCTCGGTAATTTGAACTCGTGCATAGCTCGGATGTGCAGATAAAAGCAACTTTTGATTTTTTCCATTTGCACGAACAGATAAAATAATTTCATTTGTAAAAGGCTGCTGAACTTTATTAATTCTGCCTCCTAGTAACAGCTCTTTTAATTCCAGGGACATTGCTCTTGTAAATAAACCATCAAATGACATAACTAACAACCTCATTTATAATAATTTCCCTCTTTACTCTATCTTTAATTACAAAGAAATACAAGGATTTGGTAGCCTTAATGAAGAAAAATTAGCATCTTGTGATAAGAAGAAATGGCCAAAAAATTATTTTTAGTTTTAAAACGAAATAAAAATCTAACCCTGATAGCATTTTTTCGGCCAAGCCTGAATATGATTTCCATAGAGTGGTGTTGGGACAACTATGTATGTTAGTTAGAATTGCTAACCTTTGTTCAGAACTACTACGTAATTATTTCGCAAAAGTGCTATTCGCGAACGGTGAATGAAAAAGGGGGAAGTGAGATGGCCGGATGAACTATCATGAAATGAACGAAAAAGAAGTAGAACAAACATTGAATACTGATTTTTCGGCTGGATTAACGGATGAAGAGGCGGAAAAGCGACGAAAGAATTTTGGATTTAATGAATTAGAGGAAGGAGAAAAGCAATCACTATTGCTTATTTTCTTCAGTCAATTTAAGGATTTTATGGTACTTGTTCTTTTAGCTGCTACGCTTGTTTCAGGTTTATTGGGTGAATATATTGATGCGATTGCCATTATTGCAATCATCATTCTCAATAGTTTTCTTGGATTTTTTCAAGAAATTCGTGCAGAGAAATCCTTGTCTGCTTTAAAGGAGTTATCACAGCCCCATGTTCATGCCCTTCGCAACGGGGAATGGATAAATATTTTATCAAAGGAATTAGTTCCTGGGGATGTCATTAAATTTGCTAGCGGGGACCGAATCGGTGCAGATGTAAGAATAATAGAATCAAGAAGTTTAGAGGTCGAAGAATCAGCGTTAACAGGTGAATCTGTACCTGTTCCTAAAATCGTATCAGCCATTAAGAATAATAATTTAGCGCTCGGTGATATGGAGAATATGGGCTTTATGGGTACGATGGTTTCGCGTGGAAGTGGTGTTGGTGTCGTAATCGGTACGGGAATGAAGACGGCGATGGGACAAATCGCAGACTTGCTGCAAAATGCAGATTCTGTGACAACCCCACTGCAAAGAAGATTAGAGCAGTTAGGGAAGATTCTCATTGTAACGGCCTTGCTATTAACAGTATTAGTTGTAGTAATTGGTGTACTTCAAGGACATGATTTATACACAATGGTTCTAGCAGGTGTATCCTTAGCAGTTGCTGCAATACCAGAAGGGCTACCGGCAATTGTTACAATTGCTTTATCTCTTGGTGTTCAGAAAATGATCCGAAAAAATGCAATTGTCCGTAAATTGCCTGCAGTAGAAACGCTGGGATGTGCTTCTGTAATCTGTTCAGACAAAACCGGTACATTAACGCAAAATAAAATGACGGTTACAAGAACATGGATTGGTGGCAAAACGTATACAGTAGATGGAACAGGATACGAACCACAAGGAAAATACTATGCAGATGAAAAATTAGTCGATCCTGCTAAAGATAAGGCGTTACAACAGCTTTTAACATTTGGACTGCTTTGTAATCATGCAGAGATACTGCAAAAAGACGGAGAATATGTTTTAAACGGTGATCCGACAGAAGGCGCTATACTAGTTGCTGGTATGAAGGCAGGATTTTCGCGCTCTCAATTATTAAATCAATTTACGATAGTGAATGAATTTCCTTTTGATTCGACAAGAAAAATGATGAGTGTGATCGTAAAGGACCCATCTGGAAGACAGTTTGTCGTAACAAAAGGAGCACCAGATGTGTTGATTGGTCAAAGTAAATCGATTCTTTTTGAAAATCGTTCCACTGTATTAGGAAGTGAGCAGAAGAAAGTAGTGCAGGAAGCGATTAACGGATTAGCTTCCCAAGCGCTTCGTACAATCGCTATTGGATATAAGGAAATATCTCCAAATACGATTATTATGCACGAAAGAGAAGCGGAAAAGGATTTAATTTTTATCGGGCTCCAAGGCATTATTGATCCGCCAAGACCAGAAGTAAAACAAGCTGTTAAAGAATGTAAAGAAGCTGGAATTAAGACAGTTATGATTACCGGAGACCATGTTATTACGGCAAAAGCGATTGCTAAGCAGCTTGGCATTGCCAATAACCGTTCCAAGGTAATGGAAGGAAAAGAGCTAACAGATTTAAGTTTACAAGAATTAGAGGATATTGTAGAAGATGTTGCTGTATTCGCTCGCGTTTCACCAGAACATAAACTGAAGATTGTTCAAGCTTTCCAAAATAGAGGACATGTCGTAGCTATGAC
Organism: Niallia sp. HCP3S3_B10; assembly: GCF_052064465.1. Classification (NCBI taxonomy): domain Bacteria; kingdom Bacillati; phylum Bacillota; class Bacilli; order Caryophanales; family Bacillaceae; genus Niallia; species Niallia sp. HCP3S3_B10. The sequence continues at coordinate 272,721 of NZ_JBQHVO010000002.1, forward strand.
TGGTGATGGAGTGAATGATGCTCCAGCAATCAAGAAGGCGGACATCGGTATTGCAATGGGAATTACAGGTACAGATGTAGCGAAGGAAGCATCCTCTTTAGTATTAATGGATGACAATTTTGCAAGCATTAAAGCAGCGATCGTAGAAGGTAGAAATATCTATGAAAATATTCGTAAATTTATCCGTTATTTACTAGCTTCAAATGTTGGGGAAATACTGGTTATGCTGTTTGCGATGTTATTAGCTCTACCTTTACCACTTGTACCAATCCAAATTCTATGGGTGAATTTAGTAACAGATGGATTGCCAGCAATGGCCTTAGGCTTGGATAGACCAGAAGACAATGTCATGAAAAGAGGTCCGCGAAGTCCGAATGAAGGTGTATTTTCAAGAGGGCTCGGCTGGAAGGTAATTTCAAGAGGATTTTTAATCGGGATTTCCACAATTTTAGCGTTTATGTTTGCCTATGATAATAATCCAGAAAATCTAGAATACGCCCAAACAGTGGCATTTATCACATTAGTCCTTGCTCAGTTAATACATGTTTTTGACTGCCGCAGTGAAAAATCAATTTTTTCAAGAAACCCATTTGGCAATATGTATCTTGTATGGGCCGTTATTTCATCCCTTGTACTTGCACTAGTTGTCATTTACGTACCATTCCTACAAGAAATCTTCCATACACTGCCAATAGCAATGAAAGATTGGCCAATGATCATCGGATTCGCTTCCGTACCAACTTTTTTACTCGCAGGATCATTTTTATTAAGTAAATCAAAATAAAATATGTTATAATCCAAAAGGTAGTAGAGACCACTCTATTACCTTTTATTTATTTAATGTGGTTTTTAATGCTGTTTTTTCTAAAATATTCGACGCTATGCAAGTATGATGAGAAATTATTAAAGAATAATAAAGCAGCCTGAATACACGGAGACACCACGGGGATTAGCGAGACAGGTGAGACCCCGGAGGAGAAGCTGAGGAGGCTCACCGCTCGCCCCACGGAAAGCGAAGTGTATTCAGGCTGCGGGTTAGTAGCGAAACTTTGCGGGAAAAGCATGAGCAACATTAATTCGCACATTTTAAGAAAACGGATGTGTTAGCATGATAAAAAGTATGACTGGATTTGGAAGAGCAACAAAACAATATCATCATTCAACACTTCACATTGAAATGAAATCGGTCAATCACAGGTTTAGCGATCAGATTATTCGGATGCCAAAGCAATTTCTATATTTGGAAGAACAAATAAAGAAAATTATTTCAAACTATATACATAGAGGTAGAGTAGAAGTATTTGTAAGCTTAGAAGATGAAGAGAAGAAGGGCCATGAAATGATCGTCGATTGGCCATTGCTTGATCAATATTACCAATTACTTCATCAATTAAAAGACAAATATTCCATTGAAGAGCCTATCTCCCTACGAGATCTCTTAAATCAAGAAGAGTGTTTTCAGATAGTAGAACGGGAACTTGACATGGAAGAACTATCAGAAGTATTACTTACTACAGTTGAAGAAGCGGTTGTCCAGTTAAATAATATGCGAACAATAGAAGGATTAGAGTTATCCAAAGACTTAGAAAACAACCTGAAGCAAACAGAGACTTGGGTTGAACAATTACAGTCATTAGCTCCTGAAGTGATTACACAATACCGGGAAAAGCTGAAAGCACGTCTAGAAAGCTATTTGCCGGAACCGATAGAGGAAGCAAGACTCATTACAGAAGTGGCAATTTTTGCAGATAAAGCAGATATTAATGAGGAATTAGTTAGATTACATAGTCATATTAGACAGTTTTATCAAATTATGGAAGAAGAAAGCCCGATTGGAAGAAAGCTTGATTTCTTGTTGCAGGAAATGAACAGAGAAATCAATACGATAGGTTCTAAAGCTAATTCATCAGCAATTGGAGCAATTGTTGTCGAGGTGAAAAGCTGTTTGGAAAAAATGAAAGAACAAATCCAAAACATTGAATAAATAGGGTTTAGAATAAATCTTCCTAGTTAAAACTAAAAATAATAGGATTGGAGTAGGCAAATGTCCATTAAGTTAATTAATATTGGTTTTGGAAACATAGTTTCTGCAAATAGAATTATCTCTATTGTCAGTCCAGAATCTGCCCCCATTAAACGCATTATCCAAGATGCTAGGGATAGAGGATCATTAATAGATGCTACATATGGCAGAAGAACGAGAGCGGTTATCGTAATGGATAGCGATCATGTTGTTCTTTCAGCAGTTCAGCCAGAAACGGTTGCACATCGATTAAATGATCGTGATGAGATTATAGACGAAGGGTAGGAGAAAGATTTGGTAGAAAAGGGACTTTTAATCGTTTTGTCTGGACCTTCTGGTGTAGGGAAAGGAACAGTGAGAAAGGAAATATTCTCACAACAAAATACATCCTTTGAATATTCTATTTCCATGACAACTAGAGCTCCGCGCGCTGGTGAAGTAGATGGTGTAGATTATTTCTTTAAATCGAGAGAAGAATTTGAGGGCTTAATCGAACAAGGGAAATTACTAGAATATGCAGAATTTGTAGGAAATTACTACGGTACACCAGTTGATTACGTACGAGAAACAACATTAAAAGGGAAAGACGTCTTTTTAGAAATTGAGGTAGAAGGTGCAAAGCAGGTTCGTGAGAAGTTTCCTGACGGCTTATTTATCTTTTTAAGCCCGCCAAGCCTATCAGAGTTGAAGAATCGTATTGTGACAAGAGGTACAGAGTCAGAAGAGATTATTAACAACCGTATGAATGTGGCAAGAGAAGAAATTGAAATGATGCACTTATATGATTATGTCGTAGAAAATGATACAGTAGAGAATGCTTGTGAAAAAATTAAAGCAATCATTGTTGCTGAACATTGTCGCAGAGAAAGAGTAGAACCAAAATACAAGAAAATGCTGGAGGCTAAATAATGTTATATCCATCCATTGATAAATTAATGACAAAAATCGATTCTAAATATTCATTAGTATCTGTTGCTGCAAAGAGAGCAAGAAAGCTACAAACAAATGCGAGACCACAATTAGCAAAATATGTTTCTCATAAAAATGTAGGAAAAGCATTAGAAGAGATTAATAAAGATCAGCTAACTTACCGTGTAAATACTCCAAGTGGTTCAAGCGAGGAATAATTAAATTTTTTTGAAAAATATAGTACAAACTAAAAGGCTTAGGTAAAAGGAGCAATTCCATTTACTAAGTCTTTTTTCATGGACATAATGGTTATTTAATTATATGCTTAACAATAATAGAAGTAATGAAAGACTACATAATGGTGTTCCCATAAATGTTTAAATTCTAACTAAGCAGGTTGGTTTCCGATTTAAGATTTGGCGAAGCGGCTCGGCGCTCGTCCCAGTGAATCGTGCTGTCCCCACGGAATACAAATAAAACAATATTATTTATCATAAACTCTTAGAACAGAAAGAAAGGAAGGAAGCGCATAATGTTGAATGGAAAGAAGATTCTTCTTTGTGTTACGGGAGGAATTGCGGTTTATAAGGCATGTGCTTTAACAAGTAAATTAACGCAAAAGGGCGCGGATGTGAAGGTTATCATGTCGGAAGCGGCCATGGAATTTGTGAATCCTTTAACCTTTAAAGCACTTTCTAAAAACGAAGTATATACGGACACATTTGATGAAAAAGATCCGAAAGTGATTGCCCACATTGATTTGGCAGATTGGGCTGATTTGATTTTAGTCGCACCGGCAACAGCGAATGTGATAGGAAAAATAGCAAACGGCATTGCTGATAATATGATTACAACCACCTTGCTTGCAGCGACAAGTGATGTTTGGATTGCTCCTGCCATGAATGTTCATATGTATGATCACCCCGCAGTTATTAAAAACATTAATACGCTTCATGACTATGGGTATCGATTTATTAACCCGGGTGAAGGTTATTTAGCATGCGGGTATGTGGGGAAGGGAAGATTGGAAGAACCAGAAATGATTATTCAGCATATGGAGGATTATTTCTCTGGGAAGAAAAACATCCTTAGTGGTACAACCGTTCTCGTAACTGCTGGACCGACGCGAGAAAAAATTGATCCTGTTCGTTTTATTTCCAATCATTCATCTGGAAAAATGGGATATAGTATTGCAAAAAAGGCAATTGCATATGGGGCAAATGTTATTTTAGTATCCGGACCAACAAATCTTGCCCCACCAAAGGGTGCACAGGTAATTTCTGTGGAAAGTGCTGAAGAGATGTATAATGCGGTGATAAGCTATAGCGAGAAGTCTGACATTATCATTAAAACTGCAGCAGTTAGTGATTATAAGCCAACGGTAGTATATGATCATAAAGTGAAAAAGCAAAGCGGTCCAGAAACAATCGAATTTACACGGACGAAGGATATTTTGTCAGAACTTGGGTCGCGAAAAAATCAACAAATTCTGATTGGCTTTGCAGCAGAAACGCAAAATATGGCTGCGTATGCAATGGATAAATTAAAGCGGAAAAATGCGGATATGATTGTTGCTAATAATGTAAATAGGCAGGATTCTGGCTTTGGAACAGATACAAATTTAGTAACAATGTATAAGAAAGATGGGACTTCCATCGAACTTCCCCTTCTTTCTAAAGATGAAGTAGCGGAAAAAATCTTGGAACAAGCGGTCTTGATGAAGGAAGCTGTTCAGAAATGACTGTAGCGAAAGTAATTGTCGATGTTCCGGCAAAACAAACGGACAGACCCTATGATTATCTCATTCCAGAAGAACTGGAGGAGGTTATTCAACCAGGCATGCGAGTTATTGTTCCATTCGGTCCTAGAAAGGTTCAAGGATTTGTGGAAAGCTTGGAGGAAACGTCTAGTTTTAAATCACTTAAAAAGATAATCGAGCCGATGGACTTAGTACCTGTTTTAAATAAAGAGCTTTTATCCCTTGCTGATTGGTTGTCTCATTCTACCCTTTGCTATAAAATTTCTGCTTTTCAAGCGATGCTACCGCCGGCTTTAAAGGCTAAATATGAGCGCAAGGTAAAAAGGGTAACGGGAAAAGAACAAGACATGGCAGAAGGGGTAGCTGCTCTTTTTCGCAATATGGAAGAAGTAGTGTGGGAGGAAGCTCTAAAGAATGTATCTCTTTCTGCTCTGCAAAAGGAAGTGAAAAAAGGAACAATAGAAGTTTCCTACGAGGTTCAATCAAGAGGTCAAAAGAAAAAGGTAAAGCATATTTATCCTTTGGTAAAGAGAGAAGATTTAACCGATTACGAAGAATCGCTGAATAAAAACGCAAAAAAACAAAAAGAATTACTTGCGTTTTTTAGTGAGCATCCAGAACCAATTGAACAAAAACAGCTCTTAACGAAATTAAAGATTTCTACAGCTGCTATAAAAGGGCTAGTCGAAAAAGGTCTTCTCGGCGAAATAGATAAAGAAGTATATCGAGATCCTTATCAAGAGCGTGAGTTTGAAAGAACATATGCCTTGCCTTTAACAGATGATCAGGCGAAAGTTGTTGCACCGATCCATCAGGCGGTCAAAGAGGAGCGCCATGAAGTGTTTCTCTTATATGGTGTAACCGGTAGCGGGAAAACAGAAGTTTATTTGCAATCCATTGAAAAAGTATTGGCAAAGGGAGAGGAAGCGATTGTGCTTGTCCCTGAAATCGCTCTAACTCCCCAAATGGTTAACCGTTTTAAAGGGCGATTTGGTGAACTTGTTGCGGTTTTGCATAGTGGATTGTCAGTGGGAGAAAAGTATGATGAGTGGCGAAAAATTCAAAGAAACGAAGTGAAAGTTGTCGTAGGAGCTAGGTCCGCCATCTTTGCTCCATTTACGAATCTTGGCATTATCATTATTGATGAAGAGCATGAAATGACCTATAAGCAAGAGGAGAATCCACGTTACCATGCAAAGGACGTTGCCATCGAAAGAGGGAAAAAGCATGGTTGTTCGATTATTTTAGGTAGTGCAACTCCTTCTTTAGAAAGCTTTGCACGAGCCCAAAAAGGCGTATATACTTTACTATCCCTTCCTAATCGAATGAATAACCAATCCCTTCCTAATGTAGAAATTATTGATATGCGGGAAGAACTTCGAACCGGCAATCGCTCCATGTTTTCCGAAGCATTGCTAGATAAGCTGAAAGATCGCCTTGAAAAGAAAGAGCAAACAGTCTTATTTTTAAATAAGCGAGGGCATTCGTCCTTTGTCATGTGCCGTGACTGTGGGTATGTTGTTAAATGTCCGAATTGTGATATTAGCTTAACCTACCACCGTTTTCAAAATCAGATGAAGTGTCATTATTGTGGATATGAAACATATACGCCTACCACTTGTCCAGAATGTAGCAGTGAGCATATTCGGTATTTTGGAACAGGTACGCAGAAGGTAGAAGAAGAGCTGGCGAAAATCCTGCCAGAAGCAAGAGTTATTCGGATGGATGTGGACACAACTAGTCGAAAGGGAGCCCATGAAAAGCTGCTGCAAAAATTCCAAGATGGAGAAGCAGATATTCTATTAGGCACCCAAATGATTGCCAAAGGACTAGATTTCCCAAGAATTACGCTAGTTGGCGTACTGTCAGCTGATACAATGCTCCATTTGCCAGATTTCCGCTCATCGGAGAAGACCTTTCAATTACTGACACAAGTAAGCGGAAGAGCGGGCAGACATGAATTAAAGGGAGAAGTTATTTTTCAAACATATACCCCTGAGCATTACAGTATTGAGCTTGCGAGTGAACAGGATTATGACCGTTTTTATGAAACGGAGATGATGATTCGCAGACAGCATGCCTATCCTCCATACTATTTTCTTACGATGATTACGATTAGTCATGAAGAGCTGATGAAAGTAGTCGGTGTCTCGGAAAAAATTACGCAGATCGTCAGAAATAGATTATCACCGCAAACGGTTATTTTAGGACCAGTCGCTTCACCAATCGCTAGAATAAAAAATAAATATCGCTATCAATGCCTAATAAAATATAAACAAGAACCAAACTTAGAGGAAGTTCTAAAGTCAATTTTAGATCATTATCAGACTGAAATAAGCACAAATGGATTGCAGATCTCGATTGATGTTAATCCGTTTATTTTGATGTAGTGATGACTGCTACAAACGATGCTACTGTTGGCTATTAACCTTCAACGTGAAAATGAAAATAAAAAGAAATGACAGAATGGAAACGGTCATTTCTTTTTATTTTGCTATATTAATTTTCCTTCTCCAAATAATATATCCCAATCTGTATATTTTGCTTATGGTTTCCAAAATGTTCCCCAAATAAAGTCATCCCACCAACTCTTTCTGAATCTTCTTTAACCGCAATTTTCAAAGTGAGAAAGGGGGAGTTCTCTAATTGTAAATCATTAATCGTGACACTAGAAAACGGCTCCCCATCAATACCTGTATCCATTTTATTTACCCTGATTGTTTTTAAAAGGCCGTACTGACTAAATTTATCATTCCACCATTTTGGCGTATAGCGACCTCTCACATCAGAAAAATTTCCAGGCACAGTGTAGGTGCCAATCTCCACGTTATTTAAGTAAAACGTTATATCACTTGGCCATACATTATTGGAAATCGGAAACTCAGATGCAAGCTCTAGACTGATTTCTACCATTTCTGGAATTTCATTTGGTCCTAGTAAATTTGGGATTTTGTACTCTACAAATCCTTTAGATAACCATAATAGCTGTGCATCTACTCTTTGGCTATCCATAAAAAATTTAGGATCATCCGCTTTCCCGATGATTTCTTTTTCTGTTGCAATTCCGCAAGTAGGCATAGCGGAAAAATCAGTATAATGACCAATTCTTAAATCTGTCTGGTGGAGTTGATATTCTTTAAATATTTTTCTTGGAAAATGAATTTCAATATTGTCTATCGCTAAATAGACTATTTTCTGCAGTCCTGATTTTCCCGGGGTTCTTTCCGATTTAACGATTCCTGCTTCTTCTAGCTTTTGAATATGACGGGTAACGATAGCGGCACTTATGCCTAATTGTTTTGCTAAATCAGATATATTCATATTGTTTTTAGCAAGGATTTCAATAATCTCAATTCTTGTTTCGCTAGCAAGTGCTTGGTAAATATGAAAATAATCCTTTGAAATTTGTATTTGCATGGGGACCTCCTTTAACTATTTAGTTAAACAATAGCTTGTTTATTTATTATATCATTCGTAGTGTTTAACCGCAATAGAAAACACTTTAAATATTGACAAAATAGCATTGACAACGCTTTCTTGAGTTGTTAAATTAGTAATGTAAAAAGGTTTGAAAGATAAACTTTAACTTTTTAGTTAAAGAATTTAGTTGAGTAATGAGTTAAATAAAAAGGAGGAATTATTGTGGGGGCAAAGAGTAAGCTTTGGAAGTATCTTGGGGTAATTGGGCTTTCAATTGGTATTTTAGCAGGCTGTGGAGATTCGGAAGCTAGTAGCAGTTCCAAAAACGAAATTACGTTTTGGAATCCATTCACAGGGCCTGACGGGAAAAACATGCAGGCAATGGTAAATGAATATAATAAGACGAATCCTGAATACAAAATTAAAAACGTTTCATTAAAAGAAACGGACATGTATACGAAGATTCCGACAATTGTAAACTCCAAAAAGAATATTCCAGATTTAACAATCGTCCATGCAGAACGAATTAAACAGTTTAAAGATAATGGCATGTTAACTGCTTATAATGATTTGCTCGCCGATTTTCCAGAAATTAAGGCAGACAATTATGTTGCGGAGGCTTGGAAGATTGGAGAACTAGATTCAGAGCGTTATAGTATTCCATTAGATATTCATACTTTCGGACTTTATTACAATAAAGATTTAGTGGATAAGTATTTACCGACAGCATTGGATGATAATATTGTAACATTTGATGAGATTAAACAAGTTGGTGAGCAAGCGCAAAAGGATAAAATCAGAGCACTAGGGGTAACATGGCTGAAGCCTAATTTCTTGTCACTATATGCACAAAATGGCGGTGAGCTAACAGAAGACGGCATTCAACCAACTTTAGTTAACCAAGCAGCGAAAGATACTTTTAATTTGTGGAGAGATTATGTGAAGGCTGGCTATACGACAAAGGATGGAGAAGATCCTACGCAAATGTTCTTAACTGGAAAAGTTGTTTTTCTACCAGAAGGAATTTGGATGCAAAACCAAATTAAAGAGTCAAAGATAAATTGGGGATTAACAAACGCTCCGCAATTATCAGATGACTTATCTAAAGCAGTGAACTGGTCTTCCTCACACCAATTTGTCATGTTTAAAGATGATTCTCGTAGCGAAGAAAAAGCAAAAGGTGTCGTTGAGTTTCTAGATTGGGTTCGTGATAATTCAATGGAATGGGCAAAATCCGGTCAAAACCCAGCAACGCTTTCTCTATTAGAAAATGAAGAATATAAAGCAATGCCGCAATCATTCTTTTTAGCAACACCAGAACAACAAGCAACATTAAAAATATTTGACTACAAATACAATGGTTATGTTTCTGAATTGCTTGATTCGAAAGCGGGCGATGTTGTATTCTCCAAAACAGAAACGGACAAAGCATTAGAGGATATGGAAAAAGAAATATCTGCAAAGGTAGAAAAAGATAATTCGAATAATTGATTTTCGAATAAAAATGAAAGTGTTTACTTTTTGAGTTGGGATTTTAGGGGTTTTTAGATAATTGAAAACATGCAGGAAAAGGAAGGATAGCCAATCTTAAGCAGACTGAATACACGAAAGGCGCAACCGGGTTAAACGAGCGAGATACGTGGAAACATGACTAGTTATGCTCGCGATGACTAAAACCTTGCCAGCAAAAAGCGAAGTGTATTCAGCTGCAGCTAATATCAACAAAACGGCCCAATCTATTTAGAATAGTCAACAGCCTACATACAGAAATCAAAGTTGCTAGTAAGAAAATAAGTGCATTTAGACTATAAGTTTTAATTGTATAGGATCTACGAATCTTACTTTAATAAAAGCAAGAGGAAAGGAAGTAGGGTGTATGGAAACTGTTTCCACTACGAAATATGTGAATCAAATGAAAATGAAAAATACTAGGAATACCTCCTTTGCCCCATGGCTATTTTTAGCACCTCATTTGATTATTTTTGGAGTGTTTTTTCTGATTCCAATCTTTTTTGGAATTTATATCTCTTTTACAGAATGGGATTTGATTAGTTCCCCAACCTTTGTTGGATTGGATAATTATAAAGAACTATTACTTCAATCTGATTCCGTCTTTTATGAACAACTTCATAGTGGTTTGAAAAACACCTTTTTATTTGTTCTATTTACCGTCCCATTTTGTATTCTTGTACCTCTCTTTCTTGCAGCGGCATTGAATACAAAACCGACTCTGTGGAAAGTTTTTCAGTCTTTATTCTATCTACCATCATTATTCGCAATTTCTGCTGTCATTATCATTTGGGGACTTATGTTTAACGTAACGTATGGTCCAATTAATAATATATTTAATCTTGAAACAGTTTGGACTGGTACACAGCCGTTTGCATGGATTGCACTAGTAGTAGTAACGGTTTGGTGGACGATTGGTGGGAATATGATCATTTACCAAGCGGCACTGAATGGCATTCCGAAAGATTACTATGAAGCAGCAGACATTGATGGCGCTTCTTCTTTCCAGAAATTTATTAAAATCACCCTTCCAAGTATGAAAGGGCAAATTCTTTATACGGTTGTTATCACAACCATTGCCCAATTTAATGTCTATGGTCAGCCATTAATGTTAACTGGTGGTGGCCCAACAGACTCAACGAGAGTGTTATTAATGGATATTCAGCAAAATGCCTTTGGTTCAGGTCAATCGATTGCTGGAATCTCGTCTGCAATGGCTGTTATTCTTGGACTTTGCATAATGGTTGTTGCATCATTGCAATTCTTTTTCTTAAGAGAGAGAAAGAATTAATTAGAGGAGGAAGAGTATGAGTAGTAAAAGAACCAATCCACTACCGAAAATAATTGCTTTTGCCTTTTTGCTTGTCATGGCTGTGATTTGGATTATTCCTTTATTATGGGGAGTTGTAACCTCCTTTAAATCAGAAATAGAACTACAAACAGTGGGCTTTAAATTTTTACCGATTGAATGGGTACTTACAAATTACACAACATTATTAGTTGATAATACAAGTACACCATTGGTACGTTGGTTTACAAATTCAGTTGTTATTTCTGTATCACACACAATCTTAGTTTTAATTGTTGTTACATTATCTGCGTTCGCATTTAGCAGATTGGATTTTAGGGGTAAAAACGGTTTGTTTGCTTTTTTAATGGCAACGATGATGTTTCCAGGAGTAGTAAATCTTATTCCTCTTTATAAAATTATCGATGTCCTTGGATGGGTGAATTCACCGATTGCGATGATTGTTCCTGGAGCTGCTGGAGTATTTAATATCTTCCTAGTTAGACAGTTTATGAATAATATTCCCCTCGAATTTGATGAGGCTGCCCGTATGGATGGTGCAAATGATTTTCAAATTTTAGGAAAAGTAATATTGCCATTGGTAAAACCAGTACTTTTGGTTGTTGCCTTATTCTCCTTTACGGGATCATGGAACGACTTCTTATGGCCGTCCATTGTATTTAATGATATAGAAAAGATGCCAATTACACCAGGTCTACAATTATTGCAAGGAATGTATCAAGCACAACCGACTTTATTAATGGCAGGTGCATTGTTTGCGATTATTCCAACCTTTATTTTATATCTATTCGCACAAAAGTATTTCTTGGAATCTATGTCGTTATCTGCAGGGGTGAAAGGATAATGAATAGAAAGTTAGAAAGAAATTTAGTGAGAATTGTGGGTGTTTGGCAAATTGTTGATGGTCTCTTTACGATCTTGCTATATGGGACATTAAAAAAGGTAGAAGGTGCAAAGCTTGTAGAGGATTCTAAGTTCGCTTATATGAAAGCAATGGAATCGTATGTAGGAAGTATCTATATATTTATAGGGATGTTTGGTGCCTTGTTAATCGGTCTCGGGTTAATTAATTTAGTTTGTGCAAAAAAATATATGATAGATGATCAAGTCCATGTAAAGGTCGCAGTTTGGCTATTCGTATGTGGGGCACTATCTTATACGATCATGGATATTATAAGTCTAGTTTTATGTATGTCGGCGGGTATCTTAGTTTTAGCAAAAAATAAATCTATACGAAAAATAAATAGGACAAGAAATGAACAAGTTGGAGGTATAAATTAATGAATGAATGGCATCCAAATCCTCAATTCCACAGAGCGGAATGGGTTTCACTAGACGGAGAATGGAAATTTGCTTTTGATGATAAAAAAGTAGGGGAGAAGGAGAAGTGGTATGCATCTTTTCCAAAGAGCACAACCATAAATGTGCCGTTCACCTATGAAACGAAAGCAAGTGGGATTAATCAGCAAGAACATCACGAAACGGTTTGGTATGAAAGAACGATTACAATCGATGATATACAAAAGCATCCGATTGTCCATTTTGAAGGAGTAGATTATGAGGCGTTTATCTATGTAAATGGTCATCTCGTAACAATTCATCAAGGAGGTTACCATGGTTTTTCTGTAGATATAGCTAACTATGTGACAACTGGCGAGAATAAACTGACTGTTAAAGTCAAAGATTCAAAGGATTGTGCACAACCGAGAGGAAAACAACGCTGGCATGATGAAAATTTTGGCTGCTGGTATGTTCAAACAACGGGAATATGGAAACCGGTTTGGTTGGAGTATGTAAATGAAGCTCACTTAAACCATGCTAAAATTACACCATTATTTGATGAGCAAAAAGTAGCGATAGAAGTAGAAACAAAAGACATCCCGCTTACAGCAGAAGGATATAAAGTAGTAGCAACAATCCAATTTAATGGCAAAGTAATCAATGAATTAACGGCAAATATAGTTGATAATGTAGCAATACTTAAAGGAAGTGTTTTAGAAAGACTGGATCCATGGACAATGAAGGTGTGGAGTCCAGAAAATCCTAATCTATATGATTTGACTCTTAAATTGTACCATCAAGATGTATTACTGGATGAAGTCCAATCCTATTTTGGAATGCGTAAGATATCTATTGAAGGAAATAGAATCCTTCTGAATAATAGAGAGCTATATCAACGCTTAATTTTAGACCAAGGCTATTGGGAAGAATCGGATTTAACTCCACCAAGTGTTTCGGCTTTAGAAGAAGATATCGATAAAGTATTAGAATTGGGTTATAACGGAGTACGGAAGCACCAAAAAGTAGAGGACAGCAGATTTTTATATTTAGCGGATAAAAAAGGTCTTCTTGTCTGGTTAGAGGTTGGTTCAACGTATGGGTTTAGTGACAAAGCTGTTCGGAATTTCACCAATGAATGGTTAGAAATTGTAAAGCAAAATTACAACCATCCAAGTGTAATCACATGGGTTCCATTTAATGAATCATGGGGTATTGGTAATATCCATCATGACAGACAGCAACAAGCTTTTACAGAAAGTATCTATCATTTAACAAAAGCATATGATAGCAATCGTCCTGTAATCACAAATGACGGCTGGGAACATACTGTTTCCGATATTATCACATTGCATGACTATGAAGAATTTGGAGCGCTTCTTGCAAGTAGATATGAAGATAAAGAAAAATTAATGTCGAATTCCATCCAGTTTAATAAAGGTTTCTATGCCTTTGCAAAGAATTACCCATATAAAGGTCAGCCAATCCTTATTTCTGAATTTGGCGGAATTGCTTTTCAAACAGAGGAAGGCTGGGGATATGGGAATCAAGTGAAGGATGAAGAAGCGTTTTTTAAACGTTTTGAAGACATCCATCATGCAGTTCAGGATTTAGAATATGTATGTGGTTATTGTTATACACAACTAACAGATGTCCAACAAGAAGTAAATGGCTTGCTTACAATCGATAGAAAACCAAAAGTTTCTGTTGAGAGAGTAAGACAAGTAAATACTCGAAGATTATAATCATAGGAGTGTATAAGATGACGAGACAAGAGTACCCGCGCCCTCAGTTTGTGCGTGATGAGTGGATTAACTTAAATGGAACATGGCAATTTCAGTTTGATGATGACAATATTGGAGAAAAAAAGCAGTATTTTAATAAAGAAACATTTGAAAAAGAAATACAAGTTCCGTTTGTTTACCAATCTCTGTTAAGTGGAATTGGAGAAAGAGTAGTCCATGAATATGTATGGTATAAAAAAGAAGTAGTTATTTCTAATGATTCTGCTAAAAAAACAATCTTGCATTTTGGGGCGGTAGACTATTATTGCAAGGTCTATGTGAACGGACAATTCGTTGGAGAGCATGAAGGCGGGCATACTTCGTTTTCATTTGATATTTCCAATTATTTAGCAGAAGAAAATCAAATTATTACTGTTAAGGTCTATGATCCTTTAAAAGATGAAACGATTCCGCGGGGCAAACAATTCTGGGAAGAGGAGCCCCGGGCGATTTGGTATACGAATTCGACAGGAATTTGGCAAACGGTTTGGGTGGAACAAGTAAATAAAGAACATATTGATAAAGTTCGATTTACATCAGATTTTGACCACGGAGTCGTATGGATGGATTTATCGTTAAATGAAGAAACAGAAATATCAAAAGCCTCTTATTATGTGAACTATAAAATGATGTTTAAGGATACTTTGATTGCAGAAGACCGAATTAGAATGAATAATATAGCTGAAAAACGGGCAGTTGACATTATTCAAAATAAAATCTTCCGTACGAATTTTCATGATGATGGCTACACTTGGTCACCAGAGCATCCAAATTTATTTGATGTTTCTCTTGAACTTTGTGATGAAAGTGGAACAGTTTTAGATCGGGTGGATTCCTATTTCGGCTATCGTAAAGTTCATACGGAAAAGGGCATGGTCTATTTAAATAATAAACCATATTATCAAAAACTGGTTCTTGATCAAGGGTATTGGCCAGAGGGACTATTAACAGCGCCGAAAGCAGAAGACTTTAAAAAAGATATCGAGTTCGCTAAAGAAATGGGATTTAATGGCTGTAGAAAGCATCAAAAAACAGAAGATCCTTTATTCTTGCATTATGCAGATACATTAGGTTTCTTAGTATGGGGAGAATGCGCATCAGCTCCTGTTTATACGAAAGAAGCTGCGACAAGATTAATGAAGGAATGGATGGAAATTGTGGAGAGAGATTATAATCATCCGTCTATTATCACTTGGGTGCCACTTAATGAAAGCTGGGGTATTCCAGATATTCATTCTGATAAAACACAGCAGCATTTTTCAACAACTATGTATCATATGCTCCATGCCATTGATGGCACACGCCTTGTAATCTCCAATGATGGCTGGGAAGCAACCGTTACAGACATTTGTGCGATTCATAATTACGCCCATGGAAATGCAGAGGAGAAGGAGAAATATCAATATTTCAAGGAGTCTATTTCAACGGTTGAAAATTTACTTACCCATGCTCATAGTAAATGGGATGTGTATGCAGCAAATCACGCTCATAAAGGGGAACCAATCCTGTTAACAGAATTCGGAGGAATTGCTTTTAAAATGGGTGATCAAAGCGGCTGGGGCTATACTTCCGTAGAGAACGCAGAGGATTATATAACAGAATACCGCAAGATTATGGAAGCAATTTTCCAATCAAAAGGACTATGGGGCTATTGCTATACACAACTTACAGATGTCGAACAAGAAATTAACGGTATTCTAACATATGAGCGCGTTCCAAAATGCGACTTAGCGAAAATTAAAGAGCTTAATAATCTGTTTTTCCCAGAAAGATTGGCGATAAAGGGGTAAATGTTTTACTAGCAATTATAATGGACGTAGCGGGGAAGTATGAGTAAAATGTTTGTGGGAGAATAAATATCCTTTTTGTCTAGTTGGGGGACTCGTCCCCCAACTAGACAAAAAGGCCACCAAGCG